>NZ_JBNHFG010000007.1:0-140308 GCF_059090025.1 Arthrobacter sp. Y3224198 | reverse complement strand
AGGTCCGGGTGCGTCCGGCTCCAGCAGAGTCCCGGCCAGCTCCTCGGCCGGCCGGCGCCCGCGGAAGTCCTGGACGGTGACGAAAACGCGGGCCCGTGCCCGGTGCAGGGCGAACGCGACCTCGCGCTCACGGAAGATCGGCATGACCGGCGCGGCAACTGCGCCGATGCGCAGGGCAGCTACGGTCAGCACAACAAATTCGGTGCAGTTGGGCAGCTGGAAGGCCACGCGTTCCCCCGGCTGCACGTCCAGTGCCAGCAGGGCCGCCGCGGCGCGGTCCGCCTGCGCGTCCAGCTCCGCCCAGGTCAGGTGCCCCGAAGATCCGGCGCCGCCGTCGACCACTGCCGTTTCGTTGGGTCGCTCCGCGGCCCACCGCCGCACCCAGTCCGGCCCGGGAACTGCGGCGGCGGCTTCCACGGCCGCAGGAGTGGCAATGGTCCTGGCCCGGCTGCCGCGTGCCGTCCTGGCCGGCCGGGACAGGCGGGGACGGCGGATGACGCCGTCTTCCACCTCCATGCGCAGACCGAATACCCGCATGGCTGACAGATATTCCGGGTAGGAAATCCGGTACGCATTCGGGTAGGTCAGGGTACTGCGCCCTTCAGCGGCAGAGGCCGCCACAGCGAGCGACATCAGCACCCGGTGGTCGTTGAAGGATGAAAGGTCCGATCCGTTGAGGCCGCGCACCCCGCGGATGGCCAGGGTGGAGCCCTCCACGGTGAGGTCGGCCCCCATGGCGTTCAGCTGGAGCATGGCGGCCACACGGTCCGACTCCTTCATGCGTACGTGGTCGACGTTGCGGAAGACGCTGCGGCCGTCGGCAAAACAAGCCATGACCGAGAGGATCGGAAGCATATCCGGCACCCGGCGGCAGTCCACCTCCACCGGGTCCAGCCGCAGTCCGGCGTGCCGTATGCTTACTGCCCCGGCTGCGGAGTCGAGGTCCATCGGCACGCCCATCTGCGCAGCCATGTCCAGGAAATCCGCCTCCGGATGGTCGGAACCGGCAGCAGCCGTGGACGACAGCCCGGCGAGGGTAACGTCGGCCGGATGCAGGGCCGCTGCGGCGACGCCGAATGCTGCGGAGCCGATGTCAGGGGGCATCCTCAGGTCCGCAGGGACTGCCTGCTGGTCCGGCGGAATCCGGAAACGGCGGAAGTCCGGGGACGCATCCACCTGCAGTCCGAAACGACGCATCATGGCCACCGTCAACTCGACGTAGCTGCTTTCGTTCTGCTCGCCGTCGACCACCACTGTTGTCTCTGACCGCGCGAACGGCGCAAGCAGCAGCAGTCCGGAGACCCACTGCGACAGGGTTCCGGCAATATGCACCTCTCCGCCGCGCGGACGCCCGCTCCGGACCGAAATCGGCGGACAGTCATTGGCGGAGGCAACCTCCACCCCCATCTCCCGCAGGGCGGCGAGCAGCGCGCCGACAGGCCGGCGCTGGAAGTACTTCTGCCCCGTGACGGTCACATCGCGCCCGGCGAGTGCGGCCAGCCCGACCATGAAGTACAGGGTGGTCCCCGAACTGCCGGCCGACACGGCAGCGCGCTGCGGCCGGTACGGCCCGCCGTGCACCACGAAAGTGTCGTCTTCGATCTCGATGCCCGTGCCCAGCTGCCGCAGCATCTCCACTGTGTACTGCACGTGGCGGGCGTCTGTCAGCCCGGAAATGCGGCTGGTGCCGGGCGCGAGCGAGGCCAGGATCAGTGCGCGGTGGGCGTGGTACTTGGAGTTGGGAACCTGCACGGTGCCGCTTATTCCGGTGTGCGTTCCGAGGACCGAAAGATACATGGCCGCACGGCCTTCCTGTCGTCTGCATGCCTGCCGCTGTCCCTCGTGCGCCGACGCTATCAGCTTGGTATCCGGGCCGGAACAGCCGTTGGCTTCCCGGCGTCCGGCGGGACCTAATCGCTCCGCCTCCACTGTTCCTGCACAGGAACGCCACCGACCGGTCCCCCCGGGATTTATCCACGGGAAGCGCGAAATGGAACCGGAATGTGAGGCGCACCACCCTAGGATGGGCTGCAGCTGCAATACAACCGGAAGGAAGCAGTTCGATGGGGGTCTTCCTGCTTTTCCTGGCTGCCGTGACGGCCAGTTACTTTGTCGGCCGTACCGCGGGGCGTAAAACTGCCCGCGTGGACAGCATGGGGCGGCCACTGCCGCCCCCGGCACAGATCTACGAAGAGGGTTATCGGGCGGGGTACGCCAGCGCTGCCGGGCACACCGGAGCAGCGGTGCCGCCGACTGGACCGGCAGTGCCGCCGCCGGGTCCGGTGCTGCCTCACCCGGGTCCGGTGGCGCCGCACCCCGGTTCGGTGGCGCCGCACCCCGGTTCGGCAACGCCGCAGCAGGGCATGCCGGGAACGGCACCAGCCATGCCGCCACGTACTGCCGCTGCCACGCCGCAAGCGGGTGCCGTGTCGGAGGCAGGCCCCGCCGCGGCCCAGGCACCAAGCCCGGCAGAGCCCTCTCCGGTCGTTTCTTCGCCGGCCGCGTCCGCGCACGCCGCCCCTGTCGAGTCCTCTCCGGCCCTTCACGCCGCCGGGCCGGTCCCGCCCGCACAGGCCATGCCGGGCAGGCACCTCCCTGCGGCATCCGCGAATTCCCCGGCACCGAAACCGGCACCCCCGGTCAAAACCGAAGCCGAACTCCGCGAGGAGAAACGGCGGAGGGACCTGCGCAACATCAACATCACGCTCTACTCCGCCAGCCTGCTGCTGGTGGCGGCAGCTGCCCTGTTCATCGGCCTTGCCATCCCGGAACAGGCCCGGTTCCTGGGCGTCGTCGTGGTCACCGCCCTGTTCTATGTCTCGGGACTGGTCATACATGCACGCAGCCGCCGGCTGAAGCCGGCTGCAGTGGCTTTTACCGGCACCGGGCTGGCATTGATACCGGTCGTGGGGCTGGCGCTGTACACCCTTGTGCTCAATGACGGGCCCGCCGCATGGCTGGTGACTTCCGCGGCAGGTACTGCAGCCTTCGCCTACGCGGCCGCGAAGCTCGACAGCAGGGTGGTCACCTATCTGGCACTCACCTTCCTGCTTTCCTCGGGGCTGGCATCCGGAGCCGCCCTCCGCTGGGGGATCGTTTGGTATTTCCTCTTCACAGTGATCCTGGCAACGCTGATCAGCATGGCCGCCGTCCGGCAGCCGCGCTGGTTGAACAACCTGTACGTGGATGCTTTCGTCCGGTCCCACCGCTTCCTCGTTCCGGCCACGGCAATTGCGTCCGTCCGCGTCTCAGGGGACCTGGGCGCTGCGCAGTTGGCGGTCCTTTTCCTGGGTTTTGCCGGCTACTACGCCGTTATGCTGTGGCAGGGGCCTGCGCCGCAAATGCTGGTCAACAGTTACGGGCTGCGGGCCGCCGGAACCGTCGGCCTCACCGCGTTGTTCTATTCCTTCACCGGCAGCAGCCAGGCAACGCTCCTGGCCTTCGCCGTACAGGTCGCGACCCAGACCGCGGGTGTGCTGATCCGACGTCCGGTGTACGGCACGGCTGGCCTCCTGCAGGCGGCTTCAAAGGTCTCGGGCCTCCCGCTGGACGGCGATGGCGAGGGTGGCGACGACGGTGGCCGCAGGCCCGCGAAGCCTGCCGTCCAGGCATCGCCAGCCGGCACGGTGAGCCTTGGGAAGAATCCGGCCCGAACTGCCGGGCCGGGTGTACGCGCGCTCTTTCGGGCGGACGTTGCAGCGCTGCTGGTCCTGCAGGCCGGCACCGGACTGGTCGCCGGCCTCGGATCCGCCCACGGCCTCTGGGAAAACCACGCAGCCGTTTATGCCGCAACCGCATTCGTGGTTCTGCTGACCTTCCTTGCTGCGGCGTGGAAGCTCGGCGGGGCGGTGGAGTTCACGGTGGTGGTTCCCTTGGGCCTGGCCCTGGTCCCTCCGGCTGCAGCACCGGATCAGTCGCTCTGGCCGGCGGTCCTGGTGACAGCGGCCCTCACGGCTTACCTCGGTGTCCGCGCTGCGGCTGCCGGTCCCGGACAACGGCCGATCTTCGTACTGGCCGCCCGTGCAGCCGCCATCGCGCTGGTACCGCAGATCCCGCTGGCCCTGGGCCCGGGGGTTCCGGGCGGCGGCCCGGGGGTCCTGGCCCTGCTCGCTACAGCCGGCGCCCTGGCAGCCAACCAGATGGTTTCGGCTGTGCGCCTGCACCGGGGGAAGGACGAGTTCCTTCCGGGCCCGTCAGTCTGCCTTGCGGCCGTCGGAGCGGCCCTGCTGGTCCTGGGACTGCGGGTCCACGATGCTCAGGGTTTGACCCTTGCCGGGCTGTGGATCCTTGTGGCCGGAAACATCCTGACATCCCTGCTTCAGCCCCGCTGGCCGTATCTGGCGGCCGGTCCTGCCGGTTTCGCCGTCGCAGCGCTGATCGGTGCGGGTGTACTGGGCGTTCGCGGCTACGAACTCCTGGCAGCGTCGGCGCTGGGCTATTGCGTTGTTTTTGTCCTCCGGTCGGTATCCGGTCTGCAGCGGGCCTGCTGGATCACGGCAGGGCAGGGGGCCCTGACCGCCCTTACGGCACTGGTCGTTGCTGATCTCGGAGCCGGAGTCCATGGGATCTTCATCGGCATGGCCGTCTGCCTGTCCGTCCAGTACCTGGCGAGGCTCCTGTTGGACGTGCGTCTTGCTGCGCTGTCCCGGACCTTCACCTGGACCACCCTGGCGGTACTGGGCGTGCTTCCGCCGCTCTACTACATCCTCACCTACACGGCTGCACAGCCGGTTACCGGAGTGGCCCTGCTGCTGGTCGGTGCCGGTACGGCAGCCGTGGGTCAATGTGCCTACGCAGTGGCTGCGGCGCGGAGGCAGGCCTTTGACATCCCCGAGGGGGTGCCGGCGACGGCGCCCGCAATGCCGGCGTCCGCGATTAGTGCCGTCGGGGCTGCTGCCGCGGTGCTGCTGTTCAGCATCGGCGTAAGGACCGCGGAGGACCCGGCGGGCGTGGCAACTGTTGCGGTCCTCGCCGGCGCCCTGGCAGTCAACGTCCTGGCCGCGCTGCTGCTGCGCCGCGGCTGGCCGGTGCTGCTGGCACCGGCCGGGTTCGCCGCCGCGGCACTGGTCGGGGCCGGGGTCCTGGGCCTGCGCGGGTATGAGGCACTGGTCGCCGTTGCCCTGGCTTACTGCGCCAGCCTGGTTGCCGTGCGGAGCACTATGTTCCGCGGGGCCTACCTGCTCGCTGCGCAGACGTTGACCGTGGTCCTTGCCGGGCTGGTGTCCGCCGACATTACCGGCAATACACAGGTGGAGTTTGCGGCCCTTTCCATCACCGTGGGACTGCTGCACGTGCTCCGGACACTGGGTGCCCGCCGGGTCGAGCCCCTGGGACTGGCCGAGGCGGGCCGGTGGGGCGGGCTTGCGGCGGCGGCCGGCGTGCCCTTTGCCTACACCGTCCTGACCCGCGCCGATGCCGGGGAGGCCACCCTGATGTTCCTCATCGCATCCACGGTTGCTGTTGCGCTGTTTACCCAGCTGGCGGCCGTCATCAGGCTGCGCCGCCGGCGACCGCTTCCGCACGGGCTGGAACTGGTGGTGGCCGCCTTCCTGACCGCGGTTGTTGCCACGGCCGCTTCCCGCGCGGTGGAGGGCCAGGCAGGGTGGAGCCCCGTGTTGCTGTGGATGGTCCTCGCCGTAAGCGTGGCGACGTCCCTCCTGGTTCCGGACAGGTTTGAACCCGCGGCGCTGGCCGGGTTCGCCGCTGCTGCCGCGCTGGGGGCCGGCCTGCTGGGACTGCGCGGCTACGAGGTGCTGGTCCTGGCGGGGATCGCCTACGCGGTCCGGACCGCGCTGCGGCGCGAACAGACCAACCGCGGGCTGTACGTGCTGGCTGTCCAAGGCCTGTTGGTGCTGCTGGCAGTGCTCGCCGCTGCCGACGTCGGCGCCAATGTGCACGGACTGTTCATAGCCGGAGCCGTTGCGCTCGCGGCGCAGCATCTGGTCCGGATCGGGCTGCACCGCAGGATCGATGCGGCCGGCTACTCCGAAACCTCGCTGTGGCTGAGCCTGGCGCTCCTGGCCCTGGTACCCGTGTTCTATGTCCTCCACACCATTGAGGAAGCCCGGCGCGGAGCGGTGGCGCTGGAATTGTTCCTTCTCCTTGCCGCTGCGGTGGTGGCCTGCGTGCGCAGGCGCGCAGCTGCCGAAGCACGCACAGAGTGGATCCTGTACCCGGCTGCGTTGGCCCTGGGGGCGCTGCCCGTGGTCCTTTCCGGGCTGCCGGACTTTGCGGCGGCGGGGTTGCTTCCGGAACCGGTGCTCACTGCGGACGCTGCAGGCCTGATCCTGCTGGTGCTGGCCGTGGCCGCCCTCTGCGGCGAGGCCCGCGGCACCTGGCCCGCGTCCACCCGCACCCCGCTGCTGTCCGCGGCGGCCGGTTATACGGCCACAGTCCTGGTCACCGCTTCCGCAACGGGAAGCATGTATCTCCTGTCGGCGGGTTTTGTCCTGGCCGGAGCGGTGTTCCTGGTCGTGTCGCATACCCGCACTCTCTCCGGCGGCAGCGGTGCGTGGCTGGTGCTCGGTGTGCCGCCCTTCATCGTCGCCGGCGCCGTGTGCCTGGTCGCGGGCCTGTCACGCACCGTTCTGTCGGGTGCGGCCGATGCGGGCTACCGGTTCCTGCTCTCTGCCTGGGTTGCGGCGTTGCTGCTCCAGTTGCTTCGGGCCTTCCGTCCGCTGGCCCTGCGCCAGGGATCCCCGGCAGAGGGGCAACCGGCAGCCGGGACCGGGGCAGACACCGGGTCAGCCGCTGGCCTCCGGTCCACGGTCCTGGGCTCGGCCTCGGCCCTGGGCCTGCTGCTCGCCGCCGTTCCGGCCATGGAGCCGGATTCCACGGCGGTGGCCGGTTCCCTCACCCTGGTCGCTGCCCTCGCACTGACCTTGCCGGAGATCCCGCGCCGGTGGCGTGAGGCGGCTGCACAGGTTGCAAGCCTGCTCACGGCCCTGGCCGTTCAGCGGATCGCCTGGTTGGTGCTGGGCGGCGTGGACGGGTTCTGGTCCGTTCAGTACTGGGCATGCGTCCTGGCGGGACTGGCGGGGTACGAATTCCTGCGCAGGCGCGAAGCGCGTGGAACGGCCGTTCTGGCGGCGTCTGCAGCGATCCTGTCGGCCAGCGGTCTCTTTACCGTCATCAGCGGCGGGGGAGGGCGGCAGCTGTGGGCCCTGGTGGCACATGCGGGCCTGCTTGCCTTCGGGCTGCTTGCCAGCAGGCGCCTGTTCACTATCTGGGGTGCTGCCGGCGTTGTGCTCGCTGTGCTGTGGTACCTGCGCGGCTACACGTTCCTGCTGTTGGCCCTGCTGGGCGTCGGCTTAATTGCCCTCGCTGTGTGGCGCCTGACCCGGGTCCGCTCGGAACCCGACGGGCCGGATGGCTCCCGCGCCTCGCAGAACGGCCCGCTATCCGGACCGCAGCCCGGACCGCAGCCCGGACCGCAGCCCGGACCGCAGCCCGGCCCGCAGAACGGTCCCCAGAACGGCCCGCCGTCCCGCCTTCGGGGTGGTTCTTCCATCCCGGCGCCGGAGCCGGTGGCACCCCGGCCGACCCTGGCGGCCCAAGCCCCTGCAGCATTGCCCGGCCCGCCGGAACCTCCCTCCCCGCA
This sequence comes from Arthrobacter sp. Y3224198, assembly GCF_059090025.1. Classification (NCBI taxonomy): domain Bacteria; kingdom Bacillati; phylum Actinomycetota; class Actinomycetes; order Micrococcales; family Micrococcaceae; genus Arthrobacter; species Arthrobacter sp. Y3224198. The sequence goes on along the minus strand of NZ_JBNHFG010000007.1, from coordinate 132,708 downwards.
GAGCATGCAGGGAGCCCAGGCCACGGCACCGCCAGCACCGCCTGCCCCTCCGGTACCTCCCGCGCAGGGGGCGGGTGGCGGCAGGCCGGACCCGGGGGAGCCCTGGGTGCGGCCCTGAGAGCGGAAGCGCAGACACGGGGTTCCATCCTCCGATAGGCTCGGAGGATGGAACTTCTCCTCCTCTTCGTCCTTGCGGGGGCCATCGCTGCCGGCGTGCGCTGGTCCCGGAAGAATTTCCGTTCCGAGATCGACCGGGCAAGGCGCATCCGCAGGGCTAACCGGGACGGCCGCCCCTGAGTTTCCTGCAGGCCGCGGCCCTGCGTTAGACTTGTGGAAGTTAACGCTCCGCTTCGGCCGGCAGGCCGCAGTCAGCCTGCGGGCCGGAGCGGATACAGCCAGGCCGGATTGTGCACGGCCGCACCGGGTAAGCCCGGGACGGCCTGCAGCAGGTGGCAGCTGATTGGCCATCCGTGCCCAAGTCTGGCAGACTAGAGAAGTTGTTCAAGCGCTTTTGTGCCCACACGCGCCCATGTTCCAAGCTGAACTGCAAGGAACAGGCAGTGGTGAGATTGCGTCCCGGTCAGGATAATGCCTGGCGCAGGGGCGGATCCTTCGGGGGAAAAGCCCATATATAACCCGCCCCTAATCTTGCTCGGCGCCGTTTGGTTTCATCACCGCGACACGCCCGAGCGCGGGGGTCGGAGCCTCGGCAGGGTGAGGAACCCGGATTCATCCGGATTCAGTCTGTTGGAGGGGCGCCAGGCCGCAAGGCAGTTAGGCGCAAAAACTGTACAGAGAGCAATACTCGAAGAAAGAGGCACGACGCCATGGCGGGACAAAAAATCCGCATCCGGCTGAAGTCGTACGACCACGAGGTCATCGACGTATCAGCACGGAAGATCGTTGAGACGGTCACGCGTGCAGGCGCAACGGTAGTAGGCCCCGTGCCGCTGCCCACGGAAAAGAACGTTTACGTTGTTATCCGTTCGCCGCACAAGTACAAGGACAGCCGCGAGCACTTTGAAATGCGCACGCACAAGCGCCTGATCGACATCATTGACCCCACGCCTAAGGCCGTTGACTCGCTGATGCGTCTTGACCTGCCTGCAGACGTGAACATCGAAATCAAGCTGTAGGGGGGGAGCGGATAATATGTCTACTTCACTTACACGCCAGGTAAAGGGACTGCTGGGCACCAAGCTCGGCATGACCCAGGTCTGGGACGAGAACAACAAGCTCATCCCCGTAACCGTCGTCCAGGCTGACTCCAACGTCATCACGCAGCTGCGCAACGCGGAAAAGGACGGCTACACCGCCGTTCAGATCGGCTACGGCCAGATCGACCCGCGCAAGGTGACCAAGCCGCTGGCCGGGCACTTTGAAAAGGCCGGCGTTACGCCGCGCCGCCACGTAGTTGAACTGCGTACCGCAGATGCCGACACCTATGAGCTGGGCCAGGAACTCTCCGTTGAGATGTTCGAAGCCGGCCAGAAGGTCGACGTCGTCGGAACCTCCAAGGGCAAGGGCTTTGCCGGTGTCATGAAGCGTCACGGCTTCCACGGCGTCGGTGCCTCCCACGGTGCACACAAGAACCACCGTAAGCCGGGTTCCATCGGTGGCGCATCCACCCCGGGCCGCGTCTTCAAGGGCGTTCGGATGGCTGGCCGCATGGGCGCCGTCCGTCACACCACCATGAACCTGACGGTTCACGGTGTGGACGCCGAGAAGTCGCTCCTGCTGATCAAGGGTGCCGTTCCCGGCGCCCGCGGCCAGGTCGTCCTCGTACGCACCGCCGTGAAGGGAGCTTAGTCTCATGGCTAACGAAACCACTGTTGAATTCCCCGCAGAGATCTTCGACGTTCAGACGAACGTACCGCTGCTCCACCAGGTGGTAGTTGCTCAGCTTGCAGCCGCCCGCCAGGGTACGCACAAGACGAAGACCCGCGCCGAGGTTAGCGGTGCAGGCCGCAAGCCCTTCAAGCAGAAGGGCACCGGCCGGGCTCGCCAGGGCTCGATCCGTGCGCCTCACATGACCGGCGGCGGCGTTGTCCACGGACCGACGCCCCGTGACTACAGCCAGCGCACCCCCAAGAAGATGAAGGCTGCTGCACTGCGCGGCGCCCTGTCCGACCGGGCACGCAACGGCCGTATCCACGTCCTCGAATCCCTGGTTGAAGGCACCAAGCCTTCCACCAAGGACGCACTGAGCGCCCTGCGTTCGGTTTCCGACCGCAAGAACCTGCTCGTTGTTATCGAGCGCGCCAACGATGTTGCTGCACTGTCCGTGCGCAACCTCCCGGAAGTTCACGTGATCTACGTAGATCAGCTGAACACCTACGACGTGCTTGTTGCCGACGACGTGGTCTTCACCAAGGCTGCCTACGACGAGTTCGTCGGCAAGAACACTGTCAAGGAGGACGCCAAGTGAGCGCGACCACCGCTAAGGACCCGCGCGACGTAGTGCTTGCACCCGTCGTCTCGGAAAAGAGCTACGGCCTGATCGACGAAGGTAAGTACACCTTCCTGGTCGACCCCCGCTCGAACAAGACCGAGATCAAGCTGGCCGTGGAGAAGATTTTCTCCGTCAAGGTCGACTCGATCAACACCATCAACCGTGCCGGTAAGCGCAAGCGCACCAAGTTCGGATGGGGACAGCGCAAGAGCACCAAGCGCGCCATTGTCACCCTCAAGGACGGCACAATCGACATCTTCGGCGGTCCGCTCAGCTAGGGCGGAGACCACTTTAACGAGGAATAAATAATGGGAATCCGTAAATACAAGCCGACTACCCCGGGCCGTCGCGGCTCGAGCGTAGCCGACTTCACCGAAATCACGCGGTCGACGCCGGAAAAGTCGTTGGTACGTCCGCTGCCCAAGAAGGGCGGCCGTAACAACACCGGTAAGATCACGACCAGGCACAAGGGTGGTGGACACAAGCGTCAGTACCGTCTGATCGACTTCCGCCGCCACGACAAGGACGGCGTCAACGCTCGCGTTGCCGAGATCGAATACGATCCGAACCGTACCGCGCGCATCGCGCTGCTGCACTACGTTGATGGCACCAAGCGTTACATCATTGCTCCGAACAAGCTCAAGCAGGGCGACTTCGTAGAGGCCGGCGCCGGGGCTGACATCAAGCCCGGCAACAACCTGCCGCTGCGCAACATCCCCGTTGGTACCGTCATCCACGCAGTTGAACTGCGTCCGGGCGGCGGCGCCAAGATGGCCCGCTCCGCCGGTGCTTCTGTTCAGCTCGTTGCCAAGGAAGGCCGCTTCGCCCAGCTGCGTCTGCCCTCCGGAGAAATCCGCAACGTTGACGTCCGCTGCCGCGCCACCATTGGCGAGGTCGGCAACGCCGAGCAGTCCAACATCAACTGGGGCAAGGCCGGCCGTATGCGCTGGAAGGGCGTTCGCCCGACCGTCCGCGGTGTCGCCATGAACCCGGTTGACCACCCGCATGGTGGTGGTGAAGGTAAGACCTCCGGTGGACGCCACCCGGTCAACCCGAACGGTAAGCCTGAGGGCCGTACCCGCCGCCCCAATAAAGAGAGCGACAACCTCATTGTGCGTCGCCGTCGTTCCGGCAAGAACAAGCGATAGGAGCCTGGAAACATGCCACGCAGCCTGAAGAAAGGCCCCTTCGTCGACCAGCACCTGTTCCTGAAGGTAGCTGCCGAAAACGAAAAGGGCACCAAGAACGTCATCAAGACGTGGTCCCGCCGTTCGATGATCATCCCCGACATGCTCGGGCACACGATCGCCGTACACGACGGACGTAAGCACATTCCGGTGTTTGTCACCGAGTCGATGGTCGGGCACAAGCTCGGCGAATTCGCTCTGACGCGGACATTCCGCGGCCATGTGAAGGACGACCGCAAGGGCAAGCGCCGCTAGGCGCTGCTCTTTCGGCAGAAGACGAGAGAAGGAAAGCAATGGAAGCCAAGGCAATTGCGCGTCATATCCGCGTAACGCCTATGAAGGCCCGGCGCGTCGTCAACCTTGTTCGTGGCAAGCAAGCGAATGAGGCTCTGGCAATTCTGAAGTTTGCCCCCCAGGCAGCTTCGGAGCCGGTATTCAAGGTAGTTCAGTCGGCTATGGCCAATGCACGTGTCCTCGCGGACCGTGACGGCGTGGCCTTCGACGAAGGTGACCTCTACATCAGCGAAGCATTCGTTGATGAAGGACCCACCATGAAGCGGTTCCAGCCGCGTGCCCAGGGCCGCGCCTACCGCATCAACAAGCGGACCAGCCACGTCACCGTGGTAGTCGCAACCCCTACGAACGAGGAGGAACGCTAAGTGGGACAGAAGGTAAACCCGCACGGGTTCCGACTCGGCATCACCACTGACCACGTATCGCACTGGTTTGCTGACAGCAACAAGCCGGGCCAGCGTTACAAGGACTTCGTCCGCGAGGACATCAAGATCCGTCAGCTGATGTCCACCGGCATGGACCGCGCCGGCATCGCCAAGGTTGAGATCGAGCGCACCCGTGACCGTGTCCGTGTGGATATCCACACCGCACGTCCGGGCATCGTGATCGGCCGCCGCGGCGCCGAAGCGGACCGCATCCGCGGCGAGCTGGAAAAGCTCACCGGCAAGCAGGTCCAGCTGAACATCCTCGAGGTCAAGAACCCCGAGATGGAAGCACAGCTTGTTGCCCAGGGTGTTGCAGAGCAGCTCTCTTCCCGCGTGGCTTTCCGCCGTGCGATGAAGAAGGCCATCCAGTCCGCACAGCGTGCAGGCGCCAAGGGTATCCGTATCCAGTGCTCCGGCCGCCTGGGCGGCGCTGAAATGAGCCGTTCGGAGTTCTACCGCGAAGGCCGTGTGCCCCTGCACACCCTGCGTGCGAACATCGACTACGGCTTCTTCGAAGCCAAGACCACGTTCGGCCGTATCGGCGTCAAGGTCTGGATCTACAAGGGCGACGTTACCTCCAAGGAACTGGCTGCACAGCAGGCTGCTGCACCGTCCCGCGGACGCTCCAACGACCGTCCGGGCCGCGGCCCGGCCGACCGTGGCGACCGTCGTCGTCGCAACGACCGTGGCGACAAGGCCGCCGCGCCTGCTGCAGAGGCTCCGGCCGCTGAGGCAGCTGCCCCCGCAGCAGAAGGAGGACAGGCTTAAATGCTTATCCCACGTCGAGTCAAGTTCCGTAAGCAGCACCACCCGGGTCGCTCCGGCGCTGCAACCGGCGGCACTGCCGTCAGCTTCGGCGAGTGGGGTATCCAGGCTCTGACGCCTGCATACGTCACCAACCGCCAGATTGAAGCTGCACGTATTGCCATGACACGCCACATCAAGCGTGGCGGAAAGGTCTGGATCAACATTTATCCGGACCGTCCGCTGACGAAGAAGCCGGCCGAAACCCGCATGGGTTCCGGTAAGGGTTCTCCGGAGTGGTGGGTTGCAAACGTCAAGCCGGGGCGGGTTCTGTTCGAACTCTCCGGTGTTTCCGAAGAGGTAGCTCGTGAGGCCCTGCGCCTGGCGATCCATAAGCTGCCGTTGAAGGCACGCATTGTGCGTCGCGAGGGTGGTGAATAGAAATGGCAGTTGGATCAAAAGAGCTGACAACTGAGCAGCTGGACGGCTTCGATAAGGACCGTCTCGTCGAGGAACTGCGCAAGTCCAAGGAGGAGCTGTTCAACCTCCGCTTCCAGTCGGCCACCGGCCAGCTGGAAAACCACGGTCGTCTGCGTGCAGTCAAGCGCGATATCGCCCGCATCTACACGGTGCTGCGTGAGCGCGAGCTGGGCATTCGTCCCGAGGTTGCCGCTCCCGTTGAGGAAGCAGCACCCGAGGCACCGAAGAAGTCCAAGAAGAAGGCTACTGAGTCTGAATCTGAAGCCAAGGTCGCTGAGGATGATGCCAAATGAGCGAAAACAAGAATGAGGCAGCAGTGACAACTGACGCAAACGGCGCCGATGCCCGCGGGTACCGGAAGACCGCACGCGGCTACGTGGTCTCGGACAAGATGGACAAGACCATCGTTGTCGAGGTTGAAGACCGCGTGAAGCACGCCCTTTACGGCAAGGTTATCCGCCGGACTTCCAAGCGCAAGGCCCACGACGAGCAGAACGACGCCGGTATCGGCGACCTCGTACTGATCGCCGAGACCCGGCCGCTGTCCGCTACGAAGCGGTGGCGCCTGGTCGAGATCCTCGAGAAGGCCAAGTAACCTAGTAGTAAGACCTACCGGCGGCCCGCCGGTGTGTGCCAGGAGCTGAACGGCTCCAGGGACACGCCGGCACCGTCCACAGCGTGAGGGCCCCGGCCGCGTTATCGTCTTCGATTTCGCTTCCGGGGCCTTTTCGCGATAAACTTGAAATCTTGTCTGTGTGGTGCGGAAGTGTGTCCTGAATACGACCGGAAACCTCTACGGTTCCGGACCGGTTACGGCCCTGATTCCTCACCGCCGAATGAGACAAAAGCCCGATAATCTTGTTCGACGCTTCCAAGGCGGTCCGCACTGGCGTGCGGCCGGCCCCACCGGCGTTGAGTACCAGTATTACGGGGTCCACCCATATCCGTTCCGCAAGGCTCAAATCTGAGAACCGGCGCGACGACAGGAGTAATAAGTGATTCAGCAGGAGTCGCGACTGAAGGTCGCCGACAACACGGGTGCCAAGGAAATCTTGACCATCCGCGTTCTCGGTGGATCCGGCCGTCGCTACGCAGGCATTGGCGACACCATTGTTGCCACCGTCAAGGATGCAATTCCCGGCGGCAACGTCAAAAAGGGCGACGTGGTCAAGGCCGTCATCGTCCGTACCAAGAAGGAACGCCGCCGCCAGGACGGTTCCTACATCAAGTTCGATGAGAACGCTGCAGTGATCTTGAAGAACGACGGCGACCCCCGCGGTACCCGTATCTTCGGGCCGGTCGGCCGCGAACTTCGCGACAAGAAGTTCATGAAGATCATTTCGCTGGCTCCGGAGGTGCTGTAGTCCATGGCAAAGATCAAGAAGGGTGACCTGGTTCAGGTCATCACCGGTGCAAAGGCTGAGCGCGGCGGAGACCGCGGCAAGCAGGGCAAGGTTCTGAAGGTTTTCCCCGAGAGCAACCGCGTTCTCGTTGAAGGCATCAACCGCGTCACCAAGCACACCAAGGTTGGCCAGTCCTCCCGCGGTTCCAAGACCGGCGGCATCGAGGTTGTCGAAGCCCCGATCCACGTTTCCAACGTCGCAGTTGTCGACCCGGAGACCAAGAAGCCGACCCGCGTTGGCTTCCGCACTGAAACCGTCGAAAAGAATGGCCGTGAGCGCACTGTGCGTATCCGCGTGGCCAAGGGCTCTGGGAAGGACCTCTAATGACTGAGACTGTCACCAAGATCGTTCCCCGTCTGAAGACCCGCTACGCAGCGGAGATCAAGCAGACCCTGCAGGACGAATTCAACTACGCAAACGTCAACCAGGTTCCCCGCCTCGTCAAGGTGGTCGTGAACATGGGTGTTGGAGATGCCGCCAAGGACTCCAAGCTCATTGACGGTGCGGTCCGGGACCTCACCCAGATCACGGGCCAGAAGCCCCAGGTCACCAAGGCACGCAAGTCCATCGCACAGTTCAAGCTGCGCGAAGGCATGCCGATCGGCGCGCACGTTACCCTGCGCGGCGACCGCATGTGGGAGTTCGTTGACCGCCTGGTCACCCTGGCCCTGCCCCGTATCCGTGACTTCCGCGGCCTGAACGGCAAGCAGTTCGACGGCAACGGCAACTACACGTTCGGTCTGACCGAGCAGTCGATGTTCCACGAAATCGATCAGGACAAGATCGACCGCGTACGCGGCATGGACATCACCGTGGTTACCACCGCAAAGACCGATGACGAGGGACGCGCGCTGCTGAAGGCGCTCGGCTTCCCGTTCAAATCCGAAGATTAATTACTACGTAACAGGTCCGACGGATAACCGTGAGGCAGTGCCGCACGGGACTCCTGCAGGAAACCGTTACGAGGGAGGGCAAGAGCCCAAATGACAATGACAGATCCTGTCGCAGATATGCTCACGCGTCTGCGCAATGCAAACTCGGCATACCACGATTCCGTGTCTATGCCCTACAGCAAGCTCAAGGCGCGCGTTGCTGACATCCTGAAGGCCGAGGGCTACATCGCCGGCTGGAAGGAAGAAGAAGCCGAGGTCGGCAAGAAGCTGACCCTGGACCTCAAGTTCGGTCCGAACCGCGAGCGTTCCATCGCCGGTGTTCGCCGCATCTCCAAGCCCGGTCTGCGCGTTTACGCGAAGTCCACCAACCTGCCGCACGTGCTCGGTGGTCTGGGTATCGCAATCCTGTCGACGTCGTCAGGTCTCCTGACCGACCGCCAGGCCGCCAAGAAGGGTGTAGGTGGGGAAGTCCTCGCCTACGTCTGGTAGCAGGGAAGGGAAAGAAAAATGTCACGTATTGGACGTCTGCCCATCCCGGTTCCTGCCGGAGTAGATATCGCCATCAACGGAAACGTTGTGTCCGTCAAGGGCGCCAAGGGCGAGCTGAGCCACACTGTGCCCAGCCCGATCACGGCTTCCCTGGAAGACGGCATCATCACCGTTACCCGCCCGAACGACGAGCGTGAATCCCGCTCCCTCCACGGCCTGACCCGCACGCTGATCAGCAACATGATCACCGGCGTGACCGAGGGCTACAAGAAGGATCTGGAAATCGTTGGTACCGGTTACCGCGTAGTGGCCAAGGGCTCGGACCTCGAGTTCGCCCTGGGCTACAGCCACCCGGTCCCCGTCAAGGCCCCGGAAGGCATCACGCTGACCGTGGTTGGCCCGACGAAGGTCACCGTGTCCGGTATCGACAAGCAGCAGGTGGGCGAGGTTTCGGCCAACATCCGCAAGCTGCGTAAGCCCGACCCCTACAAGGGCAAGGGTATTCGTTACGCCGGCGAGATTGTCCGCCGCAAGGTCGGAAAGGCTGGTAAGTAACCATGGCCATCAGCATCAATAAGAAGCGAAACAGCAAGAGCAAGTCTGCCCTGCGCAGCCGTCGCCAGCTGCGTATCCGCAAGCGGATTTCCGGCACCGAGGCACGTCCCCGCCTGGTGGTTAACCGCTCTTCCCGCCACGTATTCGTCCAGGTTGTCGATGACACCCGCGGCGTAACCGTGGCTTCCGCCTCCACCATGGAAGCGGATCTGCGTGCACTGGACGGCGACAAGACCGCCAAGGCCAAGCGCGTCGGCGAGCTCGTCGCTGAGCGGTCCAAGGCCGCCGGCGTCGAAGCCGTTGTCTTTGACCGCGGTGGTAACCGCTACCACGGCCGCATTGCCGCAGTTGCAGACGGCGCACGTGAAGGTGGGCTGGCACTGTGACCGAGGTAAACAAGGAAAAGGAAAATCAGGTGACTGAAGCTACAGCTGCTGAGGCAACTGAGACCAAGGAAGCCGCAGCAACCGGTACCGACGACCGCCGCGGCGGACGTCGCGGCGAGCAGCGCTCCGACCGTGGAGGCCGCGGCGAACGCGGTGGCCGCGGTGGCCGCGACGGCGGACGCAACGATGATAAGGACAAGTTCATTGAACGCGTCGTTACCATCAACCGCGTTGCCAAGGTGGTCAAGGGTGGCCGTCGCTTCAGCTTCACCGCCCTCGTAGTTGTCGGTGACGGCAACGGCATGGTCGGCGTTGGCTACGGCAAGGCAAAGGAAGTTCCCTCCGCTATCGCGAAGGCCGTCGAAGAAGCCAAGAAGTCCTTCTTCCGCGTCCCGCGCATCGGTGGAACCGTCCCGCACCTCGTCCAGGGTGAAGCTGCCGCAGGCGTTGTCCTGCTGCGTCCGGCTTCCCCGGGTACCGGCGTTATCGCCGGTGGTCCGGTCCGCGCCATCCTCGAATGCGCCGGTATCCACGACGTTCTGTCCAAGTCGCTCGGGTCCTCCAACGCGATCAACATCGTGCACGCCACGGTTGACGCGCTGAAGCGCCTCGAAGAGCCCCAGGCAGTGGCTGCCCGCCGCGGCCTGCCGCTGGACGAGGTTGTTCCCGCCGCGATGCTCCGCAACATGCAGAAGGCAGGTGCCTGATGACGACTCCGAAGAACGTTGCCGTTAGCTCGGCACGGCTGGAAATCACTCAGATCAAGTCCACCATCGGTGGTAAGCAGAATCAGCGCGACACGCTGCGTTCACTGGGCCTGAAGCACATCGGCGACACCGTCGTCCGTACTGCAGACGCCGTGACCGTTGGCATGATCAACACGGTTCCGCACCTCGTGAAGGTTGAGGAGGCGAAGTAACATGCCCGAAGATAACAAAACTCTGAAGGTCCACCACCTGCGTCCGGCACCCGGTGCCAAGACGGCCAAGACCCGTGTAGGCCGCGGTGAAGGTTCCAAGGGTAAGACGGCTGGCCGCGGTACCAAGGGTACGGCTGCCCGCTACCAGGTCAAGGCCGGTTTCGCAGGCGGGCAGCTGCCGCTGCACATGCGCCTGCCGAAGCTGCGCGGCTTCAAGAACCCGTTCCGGGTCGAGTTCCAGGTTGTAAACCTGGACAAGATCTCGGAGCTGTTCCCCGAAGGCGGCGCCGTGACCATCGAAGCACTGGTTGCCAAGGGTGCGGTTCGCAAGAACCAGCCCGTCAAGGTTCTCGGTTCCGGCGACATCACCGTCAAGGTTGATGTGCAGGCCAACGCCTTCTCCGCCAGCGCCGCAGAAAAGATCGCCGCAGCAGGCGGATCCACCACCGAGGTCTAAGACTTCGTGGCGGGTCTGTTTCCCTCCCCGGCCGGACGCGTACAGCGTGCCGGCAGGGGAGGGGTGCACGATCCACAGTTTTACCCCTGAACTTCCGGCGGACCGGCGAACGGTCCGCCGGGGGTTCAGTTTCGTTTAAGGCAACTGCCGCGACCCGTACGCCGTTAACGCAGTACGGGGTCGGAGCGGCTAGACTCTGTTTCTGTCACAAGTCCGCATGGGACTTTCCAAACTTCAGGAGGACGCTTGCTTAGCGCTATTGGCCGGGCTTTCCGGACGCCAGACCTGCGACGCAAGCTGTTGTTTACGCTGGGTATCATCACTATCTTCCGCATGGGTGCTTTTATCCCGGCCCCGGGTGTTGACTACGGCAATGTGCAGCAGTGCTTGGCTCTGGGTGCCACCTCGGGTGGCATATATGAATTCGTCAACCTCTTTAGCGGCGGCGCCCTGCTGCAGGTCTCCATCTTCGCGCTCGGGATCATGCCGTACATCACGGCCAGCATCATCGTGCAGCTGCTCCGCGTGGTCATTCCGCACTTCCAGGCGCTGCATGACGAAGGTGCGCAGGGACAGTCCAAGCTGACCCAGTACACCCGCTACCTCACCATCGCGCTGGGCCTGCTCAACGCCACCACTGTGGTCTCCCTGGCCCGCACCGGCGCCCTCTTCGGCAACCAGTGCCCCTATGACATCGTCCCGGACCAGAGCCTCATCACGATCCTCCTGCTGATCATCACGCTGACGGCCGGCACCGGCGTCATCATGTGGATGGGCGAGATGGTCACGGAGAAGGGCGTGGGCAACGGTATGTCCCTGCTCATCTTCACCTCCATTGCCGCTTCCTTCCCCAGCGCACTGGGTGCCATCATCACGTCCAAGGGCTGGACCGTCTTCCTCGGCGTCCTGGGCATCGGCATCCTCGTGGTTGCCCTGGTGGTGCTCGTGGAGCAGTCGCAGCGCCGTATCCCGGTGCAGTACGCCAAGCGCATGGTGGGCCGGCGGACCGTGGGCGGAACCAACACCTACATTCCGATCAAGGTGAACATGGCCGGCGTGATCCCCGTGATCTTCGCGTCCTCCATGCTGTACCTGCCGACGCTGATTGCCCAGTTCAACACCCCGAGCACCGGATCCCCGGCCGGCTGGGTTGTCTGGATCAACAACCACCTGGTCAGCGGCGAACACCCGCTGTACATGGCGGTCTACTTCCTCCTGATCGTCTTCTTCACGTACTTCTACGTCTCCATCACGTTCAACCCGGACGAGGTTTCGGAGAACATGAAGAAATACGGCGGCTTCATCCCCGGCATCCGGGCCGGCCGCCCCACCGCCGAGTACCTGCAGTATGTCCTCTCACGGATCACGCTGCCCGGCGCCCTGTACCTGGGCTTTGTCGCCCTGATCCCGCTGATTGCTCTGGTAGTGGTTGGAGCCAACCAGAACTTCCCGTTCGGCGGAACGTCAATCCTCATCATGGTTGGTGTGGGACTGGAAACGGTTAAGCAAATTGACGCACAGCTCCAGCAACGTCACTACGAAGGGTTATTGCGATGACAAGAATGCTCATTATCGGACCTCCCGGGGCCGGTAAAGGAACTCAGGCCGCCCGGATTTCGGAGCGCCTCGGTGTCACGGCAATATCGACCGGAGACATTTTCCGCTCCAACGTCAAGGAACTCACCCCGCTGGGCGTTGAGGCAAAGAAGTACATCGACGCCGGCAACTTTGTCCCGGACAGCGTTACCAACAGCATGGTCCGCTCCCGCCTGCAGGAGGACGACGTCGAACCCGGCTTCCTGCTCGACGGTTACCCGCGCACCGTGGCGCAGGTCGAGGAACTGGACGACATCCTGGCCGGCAAGGGCCAGAAGCTTGACGCGGTGCTGCTGCTGACGGCCGACGACGACGAACTGGTGGCGCGCCTGCTCCGCCGTGCCGAGCTCGAAGGCCGCAGCGATGACACCGAAGACGTCATCCGGCACCGGCTGGACCTTTACACGCAGCAGACGGCCGACGTCGTCGCCCGCTACGAGGACCGGGGGATCGTCACCCGCGTGGACGGCCTGGGCGCCATCGACGAAGTCACCGAGCGTGTTATGGAAGCGCTGAACGGCCTGCGCTGAGACGCCGGCCCGGTGCTGGGCCCAGCGCCGGAAGAAAACCGCTAGAAAGTTAGAAGACCCATGTTCGGCCAGCCCCGTATTCAGTACAAGACAAACGAACAGATGCGCATCATGCGTGAAGCCGGCCTCGTGCTGATCTCCGCGCTGGATGCCGCTGTGGAGGCCGCCCAGGTAGGGGTAAGCACCCGCGAGATCGACGCACTATTCGCAGCGGTACTTCAGGAAAAGGGAGCCACCTCCAATTTCCTTGGCTACCACGGCTACCCCGCCACGGTCTGCACCTCCGTGAACGAGGAAGTTGTCCACGGCATCCCGGGGGACCGGGTGCTGCAGGACGGCGACATCATTTCCATTGACGGCGGTGCCGTGGTCCGGGGCTGGCACTCGGACTCCGCCCGCACCGTTATTGTGGGAACCCCTGATCCGGAGGACCAGCGGCTCTCCGACGTCACCGAGAACGCCATGTGGCACGGCATCGCCGCGGCCGCCAAGGGCAGGTTCGTGGGCGACATCGGCAACGCCGTGGACGACTACGTCAGCGGCGTCCCGGGCAAGCGCCTGGGCATCCTGGAAGACTATGTCGGCCACGGCATCGGCACCGAGATGCACCAGGCTCCGGACGTCCTGAACTACCGGACCGGGCACAACGGCCCGAAGCTGCGCCCGGGCATGTGCCTGGCCATCGAACCCATGCTGGTCCGGGGCAAGATCACCACCCGGACCCTGGACGATGACTGGACGGTCATCACCGAGGACGGCAGTCGCTCCAGCCAGTGGGAGCATTCCGTGGCCATCCACGAGAAGGGGATCTGGGTACTGACCGCGCCCGACGGCGGGGCCTCCCGGCTCGAGCCGCTCGGCGTCACGCCGGTACCCGTCCCGTAACCGACAGGCCCCGCGCCTGGCACGCAGGCCCCGTTCCCTCCCGGAACGGGGCCTGCGGCATACCAAGGAGAGTGGGAGGCGGCAGGCCGGACACCTTCCGTTGAACTGGACGCTTGAACTGGACACCGGGCGTGATTTAACTTATGGGGCCTCTTCCCGTAGAGTTATCTGTTGGTTGTCTCTACATTCGTGCCCGGATTGCCCGACGTCGATGCCCTGTGCACCGCACGCGGCGGCGGAACACCGTGGAGGAACCACAATCGAGAAACCGTTTCCGGCGCAAGCCGGAGGCACAGACGTTAGCGGAGGATATGGCCAAGAAAGACGGCGTCATTGAGATTGAGGGCTCGGTCAACGAAGCCCTGCCCAACGCGATGTTCCGCGTTGAGCTGGCCAACGGCCACATTGTGCTCGCACACATCTCGGGAAAGATGCGTCAACACTACATTCGCATCCTCCCCGGAGACCGCGTTGTAGTGGAACTTAGCCCGTACGACCTCACCCGGGGCCGTATCGTCTACCGCTACAAATAAACCCGCTGCAAGACGGACTGCGGACCGGCCCTGCCGGCCTGCCGCACGTTGAAGCTCAACCCTGCAACCACGCAAAGGAAAACCATGAAGGTCCAGCCGAGCGTCAAGCAGATCTGCGATAAGTGCAAGGTGATTCGCCGTAACGGTCGAGTCATGGTGATCTGCGAGAACCCGCGCCACAAGCAGCGCCAGGGCTAATCAGCCGCTCTGCGCCGGAGTCCGGAAGGACGACGGCCTGAGGGCCCCTTACACAGGGATCAGCCCACGCGTAGTTAATTGAATATGGCAGTGCAGCGTCAATACGCGTAACGCATACCCCCGGTACGGAGGCCGGGGACCTGGCAACAGGGACGCACTGCTTCAGACCTCCGGTAATAACCAAAGGAGAACCGCCGATATGGCACGTCTCGCTGGCGTTGACATTCCCCGCGAAAAGCGGGTAGTGATTGCGCTTACCTACATCTACGGCGTGGGCAAGACCCGTGCAGAGCAGACCCTTGCAGAGACCGGCATCAGCCCGGACACTCGCGTCAAGGACCTCACCGACGCTGAACTCGTTCAGCTGCGTGACTACATCGAGGGCAACTTCAAGGTTGAGGGTGACCTCCGCCGTGAGGTGGCCGCCGACATCCGCCGCAAGGTCGAGATCGGCAGCTACCAGGGTATCCGCCACCGTCGTGGCATGCCCGTGCACGGTCAGCGCACGAAGACCAACGCTCGTACCCGCAAGGGCCCGAAGCGCACCGTTGCCGGTAAGAAGAAGGCCGGCCGCTAAACCAGCGGTCTGACGGCCACGGCCCGAATCCGGGCCACCTAAACCAAACTCTTTGTAGGAGAAGTAATGCCCCCCAAGACTCGTGGAGCGGTCCGCAAGCCGCGTCGCAAGGATAAGAAGAATATCGCGCTCGGCCAGGCGCATATCAAGAGCACCTTCAACAACACCATCGTGTCCATCACGGACCCGTCCGGTGCTGTTATCTCATGGGCTTCCGCCGGTGAGGTTGGCTTCAAGGGCTCCCGTAAGTCCACCCCGTTCGCTGCTCAGATGGCTGCTGAAGCTGCCGCAAAGCGCGCACAGGAGCACGGCGTCCGCAAGGTCGACGTCTTCGTGAAGGGTCCGGGCTCCGGTCGCGAGACCGCCATCCGTTCGCTGCAGGCCACCGGCCTGGAGGTTGGCTCCATTCAGGACGTCACCCCGAGCGCGCACAACGGCTGCCGTCCCCCGAAGCGCCGCCGCGTCTAATCAGTCATTCGGTTCCGGTTTCCCCGGCGGGCAATCCACTTTGGTGGCCTGCCCGCCGGGGCTCCGGTCCCGGGCACGTGGCTGTTAGCCGTCCAAGACGCCCGCGGAAGACCCGTCGTCGTCGTTTCCACCATTTGTGTTGCGTCATATAGCGGATGCTCGCTGAAAGGAAATGCAAGTGCTCATTGCACAGCGCCCTACCCTCACTGAAGAAGTCGTAGCCGACAACCGCTCACGGTTCATCATTGAACCCCTGGAGCCCGGTTTCGGCTACACCCTTGGTAACTCCCTCCGTCGTACCCTGCTCTCCTCCATCCCCGGTGCCGCTGTAACCAGCATCCGGATTGACGGCGTGCTGCACGAGTTCACGACGGTTCCCGGCGTCAAGGAAGATGTCACTGAGATCATCCTGAACGTCAAGAACCTCTCGGTTTCCTCCGAGCACGACGAGCCCGTTGTGGCGTACCTGCGCAAGCAGGGCCCCGGCGTGGTTACGGCTGCGGACATCGCTCCGCCGGCCGGCGTGGAGTTCCACAACCCCGACCTGCACATCGCGACGCTCAACTCGAAGGGCAAGTTCGAACTCGAACTGACCATCGAGCGAGGCCGCGGCTACGTGTCGGCGAGCCAGAACAAGTCCGGAGACCAGGAGATCGGCCGTATTCCGGTTGACTCCATCTACTCGCCGGTCCTGAAGGTGACCTTCCGCGTGGAGGCCACCCGTGTTGAACAGCGCACCGACTTCGATCGCCTGATCGTTGACGTCGAGACCAAGGACGCCATTGCACCGCGCGACGCCGTCGCCTCTGCCGGCACCACCCTGGTTGAACTGTTCGGCCTGGCACGTGAACTCAACACCGCCGCCGAAGGTATCGAGATCGGTCCGAGCCCCACGGATGCCGCACTGGCAGCCGACATGGCCCTGCCGATCGAAGACCTCGAGCTGACCGTGCGTTCGTACAACTGCCTCAAGCGCGAAGGCATCCACACCGTGGGTGAACTCGTAGCCCGCTCCGAGGCTGACCTGATGGACATCCGCAACTTTGGTGCGAAGTCCATCGACGAGGTGAAGGCAAAGCTGGTCGAACTGGGTCTGTCCCTGAAGGATTCCCCTCCCGGGTTCGATCTGGCCGCCCGTGCCGCAGCTATTGAAGAGGACGAGTCCGAATACTCGGACGACGAGCTCTAACTGAAGCAAATTCTTGCCGTCGGGCTTTTGTTGCACCGCACGGCACCGTTTGAGGAGAAAAAGTAATGCCTACACCCACCAAGGGTAAGCGCCTCGGAGGCAGCCCGGCACACCAGCGCCTGATGCTGGCCAACCTTGCCGCGCAGCTGTTCGAGCACAAGCAGATCACCACCACGGTGACCAAGGCCAAGCGTCTGCGTCCTTACGCAGAGCGCCTGATCACGTTCGCCAAGCGCGGGGACCTGTCCTCCCGCCGCCGCGTCCTGGCCCTGATCTCCGACAAGGGCATCGTCCACGAGCTCTTCACCGACATTGCCCCGGCAGTCGAGAAGCGCGACGGCGGTTACACCCGCATCACCAAGATCGGCAACCGCAAGGGCGACAACGCTCCCATGGCCGTCATCGAACTGGTCCTGGAACCGCTTTCCGCCAAGCAGTCGGTAGTAGCCGAGGCCAGCACCGCTGCCGCAGCCGCTGCTCCGGCTCCGGTTGAAGAGTCCGCCGATTCGGCTGAGTCCGCAGAGTCCGCTGATTCCGCAGAGTCTGCCGACTCCGCTGACGAAGCAGTCGAAGAGACCGAAGAGAAGAAGTAATTCTTCGCTAAGGTCCCGGTGCCCTTAATATGGGTGCTATGACTATCGAAAGGCCCGCCGTCCCTGAACCGGACAGCGGGCCTTTCCGCGTCCGGATGGATCTTGCCTACGACGGCGCCCCGTTTTCCGGCTGGGCCGCCCAGCCCGGCCTGCTCACGGTCCAGGGGGTGCTGGAGGATGCCCTCGAGGTCCTGCTGCGGCGCCCGGTCCGTGTCACGGTCGCAGGACGGACCGACGCCGGCGTGCACGCCCGCGGCCAGGTGGTCCACTTTGACCTCACCGGGGACGAGTGGGCCTCGCTGGCCCGTGGACGCGACCTCGATCCCGGCGTCTCCCTGCGCCGGCGCCTGCACGGCGTGATGAACCGGGACCTGACCCTTCCCGGGCGGGCCGCCGGGCTTCCGCGCCGCTCCGCCGAGGCACTGGCCGGAGCGGTGGAAATCCTTTCCGCGGCCCCCGCACCCGCCGGGTTCGATGCCCGTTTCTCGGCCCTGTGGCGGCGCTACAGCTACCGGATTGCCGATCTTCCCCGGACAAGGGACCCGCTGACCCGGCACACCACGCTTTGGTACAAGTCGCCCCTGGATACCGGGGCGATGAACGAGGCCGCCGCTTCGGTGCTGGGGATCCGCGACTTCCTCTCCTTCTGCAAGCCCAGGCTTGGCGCCACCACCATCCGAGAGCTCCAGGAATTCACGTTCCAGCGCGGAGCGGACGGAGCGGTCACTGCCCACATCCAGGCCGACGCCTTCTGCCACAACATGGTCCGTTCCCTGGTGGGCGGGTCGCTGCTGGTAGGTGCGGGGGAGCGCCGGCCCCAGTGGCTGGCCGAACGGCTGATCGCCCGGGTGCGGGACTCCAAGTCCCTGCTGGCACCGCCGCATCCGCTGGTCCTGGAGGAAGTGCGGTATCCCTCGGCGCAGGAGCTGTCCGCGCGTGCGGAACGGACCCGGGCCCTGCGCGAATAGCCGAACCCGCCGGTGTCGGCCTAAAATGGGGCCAAACACAATACCCGCCGCCGGAACCGTCTTCCGGGACCAGTTCCTGAACGCGCGCGGAGCCAGCTTTTGACCTGACTCCGCAAGCAGGCTATTGTTTATAGTCGTTGTGCGTGTCCTACCTCGATAGGCCTATGCCCACGGGAGCGGCTCAGTTGCAGAGCCACCTGGCCCCGGGGAAATAGCCGAGATCTCAGGACCACTGGTTAATTCAGTCCTCACCTGACCATCCGGTAGCGCATAGAGAAGCTGCACTGGCCATGGCATCCATGGGCAGCGCGCCACCTAAGAAGAAGAAACGAAGGCAAAAACCGTGCGTACGTACACCCCGAAGCCCGGCGACATCAACCGCCAGTGGCACGTCATTGACGCCACCGACGTTGTCCTAGGCCGTCTTGCCAGCCAGACCGCAACACTGCTGCGCGGAAAGCACAAGCCGACCTTTGCTCCCCACATGGACATGGGCGATTTCGTCATCATCATCAACGCTGAGAAGGTTGCCCTGACCGGCGCCAAGCTCGAACAGAAGCGTGCCTACCGCCACTCGGGTTTCCCGGGCGGTCTGTCCTCCGTCAACTACGCCGAACTGCTGGAGAAGAACCCGGTGCGCGCAGTTGAGAAGGCCATCCGCGGCATGCTGCCCAAGAACTCCCTGGCTGCTGACCAGATCAGCAAGCTGAAGGTTTACCGCGGTGCCGAGCACCCGCACGCCGCGCAGCAGCCCAAGACCTTCGAAATCACCCAGGTCGCCCAGTAGTTCTGGCCCGCCAACTAAGAAATTAATTCAAGGAGAATCGTGGCTCAGAACACTGAAGAGCTGAATGAAAACACCGAGGAGCTCTCGAGCTACACCTCGGAAACCCCTGACTCGGCCCAGACCGCTGTCAAGGAACGCCCCGCCCTGACCGTCGCCGGCTCCGCCGTCGGCCGCCGCAAGCAGGCCATTGCCCGTGTGCGCGTTGTTCCGGGTACCGGCAAGTGGATCGTCAACGATCGCGAGCTCGAAGACTACTTCCCGAACAAGCTGCACCAGCAGGAAGTCAACGAGCCGTTCAAGCTTCTTGACCTCGAAGGCGCCTACGACGTCATCGCCCGTATCCACGGCGGCGGCCCCTCCGGCCAGGCCGGTGCGCTGCGCCTCGGCGTTGCCCGCTCGCTGAACGAGATCGACCGCGAGAACAACCGCCCGGCCCTGAAGAAGGCAGGCTTCCTGACTCGTGACGCACGCGTCATCGAGCGCAAGAAGGCCGGTCTCAAGAAGGCCCGCAAGGCTCCGCAGTACTCCAAGCGCTAATTCAGCGCTACCCAAGGCGCATTCGCTGAGGCGAATGCGCCTTGGGGCCCTCGCGCTGAATTGGCGCTTGGCTCCACAAGCGCTGGTTCAGCGGCTGGGAGCAGAGGGTTTTTCAAAAGGCAGTCGCTACGGCGGCTGCCTTTTGGCGTTAACAGGGGCTGAATGTGGATCCGGTAGGGTCTGGTTGGACACACCGCAACACCGGTTTTTACCCGGGCCACGCGCACTTTGCGGGGTTTCGTTTCGGAGCCGGGACCCCAGCGGTGGCAGAATGGGCCAGTAAGTTGCCCTACGTTGCCCCTATGCGGCTACCGCTGTGGCTACAACCTGCTTGAGGATACGCAATGAAAAGATTGTTTGGAACGGACGGTGTCCGTGGACTGGCCAACGGGCTGATCACCGCCGAAGTGGCCCTCGGCCTCGCCCAGGCTGCTGCCGTAGTACTCGGCCACCGCCGGGTGGGGGAAGGCCGGCGTCCGGTAGCGGTTGTGGCCCGTGATCCGCGGATCAGCGGAGACTTCATCTCGGCTGCCATGGAGGCAGGCCTGGCGAGCTCCGGTGTCGACGTCTACGACGCGGGCGTGCTGCCCACCCCGGCCGCCGCGTTCCTCGTTGCGGACCTCGGCGCCGACTTCGGCGTCGTCATTTCCGCATCACACAACGCTGCCCCCGACAACGGCATCAAGTTCCTGGCCCGGGGCGGGCAGAAGCTGGATGACGCCGTCGAGGACGAGATCGAAGCGGAAATGTCCCGACCCAACCTGCGGCCCACGGGGGCCGAGGTAGGCCGGATCCACCGCTTTGCCGATGCCGAGGACCGCTACGTGGTCCACCTGCTGCAGACACTGCCCAACCGGATCGAAGGCCTCAAGGTAGTCCTGGACTGCGCACACGGTGCCGCCAGCGGCTGCTCGCCGCAGGTCTTCGCGGATGCGGGGGCCGAGGTTGTGGTCATCGGTGCCGAACCGGACGGCATCAACATCAACGACGGCTACGGATCCACACACCTGGAGCGGCTGCAGGAAGCCGTGGTAGAGCACGGTGCCGATCTCGGCATCGCCCACGACGGCGACGCCGACCGCTGCCTCGCCGTGGACCACGAGGGCACTGTGGTGGACGGCGACGAGATCATGGCCATCATGGCCGTAGCCATGAAGGAGGCCGGCAAGCTCAAGGACAACGCCCTGGTGGCCACCGTCATGAGCAACCTCGGCCTGAAGCTCGCCCTGCGCGAGGCCGGCATCCAGCTCATTGAAACCGGGGTGGGGGACCGCTACGTCCTGGAAGGCATGCGCAGCGGGGGCTACAGCCTCGGCGGCGAGCAGTCCGGCCATGTGATTTTCTCCGAGTACGCCACCACGGGTGACGGCGTGCTGACCGGCCTGCAGCTGGCGGCCCAGGTAGCCCGGACAGGCCGCAGCCTCAAGGAGCTGGCCGGAGTCATGGAAAAGCTTCCGCAGGTGCTCATCAACGTCAAGGGCGTGGACCGGTCCGCCGTGGAAAGCAACGAGCCGGTGCAGCAGGCCGTAGCGCAGGCGCAGCTGGACCTGGGGGAGACCGGCCGGGTGCTGCTGCGCCCCTCCGGAACCGAACCGGTGGTTCGCGTCATGGTCGAGGCCGCGGATACCGAAACCGCCGCTGCAACGGCCCGGCGACTCGCCGAGACCGTCGAAGCCAACCTTGCCCTGAACGCCGGAGCCGCAGTCTAGTCGCTCCGGCGCAGCCGCTTCCTACGTCTTGCGCAGCAGCATCCGGGTCACCGAGTGGTCCGCGTCCTTGGTCAGCACCAGCTGGGCGCGGCCCCTCGTGGGCAGGACATTGGTGACAAGGTTCGGCTCGTTGATCCGTTTCCAGATATCCAGGGCCGTGGCCCGGGCCTCATCGTCGGTAAGGTCGGCATAGCGGTGGAAATACGACGCCGGGTCTGCGAAGGCACCGCTGCGCAGCGACTGGAAACGCTGCACGTACCATTCCTCGATGTAGGAGGTGCGGGCATCCACGTAGATGGAGAAGTCGAAGAAGTCGCTCAGTGCCAGGCCCGAGCGGCCGTCCGCCCGGGTACGGGCCGGGGCCAGGACATTCAGGCCCTCAACAATCAGTACATCCGGCCGGCGGACCACCACCTCTTCACCCGGGACGATGTCATAGGTCAGGTGTGAGTACTTCGGGGCCCGTACTTCCTCCGCCCCGCTCTTGACCGCACTGACAAAGCGCAGCAAGCGGCGGCGGTCGTAGCTCTCGGGGAAGCCCTTGCGCTGCATCAGGCCGCGGCGCTCCAGCTCCGCGTTTGGGTAGAGGAAACCGTCCGTGGTGATCAGCTCGACGTTGGGCGTGTCCGGCCAGCGGCGCAACATCTCGCGCAGGACCCGGGCGGTGGTGGATTTCCCCACCGCCACTGAGCCGGCGACCCCGATCACGAAGGGCGTGCGGGTGGTCTTCTCGCCGAGGAAAGTGGTGGTGGCGCTGTGCAGGCGTCCGGCAGCAGCCACATAGAGGTTCAGCAGGCGCGACAGAGGCAGATATACCTCCCGGATCTCATCCAGGTTCAGCTGGTCGCCCACCCCGCGCAGGCGCATGATGTCGTCCTGGTTCAGGGGGGAACGGATCTCGTGTGACAGCCGGGACCAGGTTTTCCGGTCCAACTCGACAAAGGGAGTGAAGCTGCTCTCCGGGGAGTGGCCTCCAGCGGGCTTGGTATGGTGTTCCGTCACCATAGGAATTCTGCCCCGAAGCGACGGCATTCCCAAACGGCCCCGCCCCCGCGGGCCGCAGCGCTCTGCCGGTGCGCGTGGAGGTTTTCAGCATGGCGGTCACGTGCCGGTACGCTTAGTGCTATGTGTGGAATTATTGGATATGCAGGCCGCCCGAACGCTGTTATGGCAGCCGGCACCGGTGCTGAAGCAGGTCTTGGCGTTTCCGGCCATGGCGCCCTCGACGTCGTGATGGAGGGACTCCGCCGCCTGGAGTACCGCGGTTACGACTCTGCCGGCGTGGCGGTCCTGACGCCGCAAGGCATCGAGTACCGCAAGAAGTCGGGAAAGCTGGCCAACCTCGTGGCAGAGCTTGAGGCTGCGCCGCTCCCGGCCGCCACCACCGGCATCGGCCACACCCGCTGGGCCACCCACGGCGGGCCCACCGATGAAAACGCGCACCCCCACCTGGCGGACAACGGGCACCTGGCTGTCATCCACAACGGCATCATTGAAAACTTTGCCGAGCTGAAGACCGAGATGCTGGCCGCCGGCACGGAGTTCGTCTCGGAAACCGACACCGAGGTGGCCGCAGCCCTGCTGGGCTCCATTTACCGTGGCGAAGGCGCCGGCGACCTGACCCGGTCCATGCAGCTTGCCTGCCAGCGCCTTGAGGGTGCCTTCACCCTGCTGGCCGTGCACAACGATTCCCCGGGCACGGTGGTTGCCGCCCGCCGCAACTCCCCGCTCGTCGTCGGACTGGGGGAGGGCGAAAACTTCCTGGGTTCGGATGTCTCCGGCTTTATCGACTTCACCCGCCGTGCCGTGGAACTGGGACAGGACCAGGTGGTCACCATCACCCCGGACTCCGTGGAGATCACCGACTTCTTCGGCGCTCCGGCCGAGGGCACCGAATTCCACGTCAACTGGGACGCGGCCGCTGCCGAAAAGGGCGGATACGACTCCTTCATGGAGAAGGAGATCAACGACCAGCCGCAGGCAGTCGGAGATACCCTCCTCGGCCGTTCCGACGCGGACGGACGCCTGACCCTCGATGAACTCCGGGTCAGCCCCGAGGTGCTCAAGTCCGTTAACAAGATCATGGTCCTGGCCTGCGGCACCTCCGCCTACGCCGGCCAGGTGGCCAAGTACGCCATCGAGCACTGGTGCCGGCTACCGGTGGAAGTGGAGCTGAGCCACGAGTTCCGCTACCGCGACCCCATTGTGGACGCCAACACGCTGATCGTGGCCATCTCGCAGTCCGGCGAAACCATGGACACGCTGATGGCCGTGCGGTACGCCAAAGAGCAGGGCGCCAAGGTCCTCGCCATCTGCAACACCAACGGCTCCACCATCCCGCGGGAATCCGACGCCGTGCTCTACACGCACGCCGGACCGGAAATCGCCGTGGCCTCCACCAAGGCCTTCCTGGCGCAGATCACGGCCGCGTACCTGCTGGGCCTGTACCTGGCACAGCTGCGCGGCAACAAGTTCCAGGGCGAAATCAAGGACATGCTGGCCGACCTCGCCAAGGTGCCGGACAAGATCCAGCAGGTGCTGGACAACTCCGGGCAGATCAAGGAGCTGGCCCAGCTCATGGCCAACACCGGCTCTGTGCTGTTCCTGGGCCGTCACGTCGGTTTCCCGGTTGCCATGGAAGGCGCCCTGAAGCTGAAGGAACTGGCCTACATCCACGCCGAGGGGTTCGCGGCCGGAGAGCTCAAGCACGGTCCGATCGCCCTGATCGAGGAAGGCCAGCCCGTTTTCGTGGTGGTCCCCTCGCCCCGCGGCCGGGATTCCCTGCACGCAAAGGTGGTTTCCAACATCCAGGAGATCCGCGCCCGCGGTGCCAAGACCATCGTGATTGCCGAAGAAGGCGACGACGCGGTGAAGGCTTACGCCGAGCACATCTTCTATGTGCCGGAGACGCCTACGCTGCTCGCTCCTCTGCTGACCACCGTGCCGCTGCAGATCTTCGCCTGCGAACTGGCCACGGCCAAGGGCTATGACGTCGACCAGCCGCGCAACCTCGCCAAGTCCGTGACCGTGGAGTAGGAGCAGCCCGTGATCGTTGGAATCGGCGTCGACGTAGTGGACGTACCCCGTTTCGGCCGGCAGCTTGAACGCACGCCGGGCCTGCGGGCCCGGCTGTTCGCTCCGGCGGAGCGGGAACTGAACCTGCGTTCCCTGGCCGCCCGGTTCGCTGCCAAGGAAGCGGTGGCCAAGGCCCTCGGCGCCCCCGCCGGCATGAACTGGCAGGACTGCCAGGTCCGGCTGGATCCCGCCGGGGCCCCGCAGCTGCAGATCGACGGTACCGTGGCCGCCGTGGCGGATGGCAAGGGTGTGCGGACCTGGCACCTGTCCCTGAGCCATGACGGCGACGTAGCTACCGCAATGGTGATCGCCGAGGGCTAAGGTTTAGCGCATGATCAGTGCGTACACCGGATCCGCCGTCCGCCGTGCCGAGGCGCCCTTGCTGGCCGCCGGGCAGGGCGCCGAACTGATGCAGCGTGCAGCCTACGGGTTGTACGCCGCCACGGCTGCCGCGCTGGCGGCCCGCCGCGGCCGGCTCTACGGGGCGCGGATCATCGTGCTCGCCGGCAGCGGCAACAACGGCGGCGATGCGCTTTACGCCGCCGCCCGGCTGTGCGGCCGCGGAGCCGCCGCCACGGCACTGCTCACCTCCGAGAAGGCCCACCCCGCCGCCCTGGCCGCCTTTAGGGCTCAGGGAGGGACAACCGTGGCCCTGACCGGGGAGAACATTCACGAACTGGCGCGGGCCGCCCTGACGGCGGACGCCGTCCTGGACGGGGTGCTGGGCACCGGAGGCAGCGGCGGACTGCGCGGCCCGGTGCGGGTACTCGCGGCCGAACTGAATGCCGCGCGCAACAGCGGCACGGGACCGCTGGTTGTCGCCTGCGACCTGCCCAGCGGCGTGGACGCCGATTCCGGACAGGCCGGGGACTGCCTGCACGCGGACCTGACCGTCACCTTCGGGGCGGTCAAAACCGGCCTGCTGGCCGGCCCCGGGGCAGTGGCCGCCGGAAGGATCCGCTGCATCGACATCGGCCTCGGCCCGCACCTCGGAACTCCGGAGGCCTTCCGCCTCGAGGATGCGGACCTCGCCCGGCTGCTGCCGGTACCCGGCCCGGAAGACCACAAATACAGCCGCGGGGTGCTGGGCATCGCTGCCGGCTCCGCCACCTACCCGGGCGCGGCACTGATGGCCACCGGGGCGGCACTGGCCACCGGCGTCGGAATGGTCCGCTACCTGGGACCCGATTCCGTGGCCGGGCTGATCAACGCCGCCCACCCGGAAGCGGTCTGCAGTTCCGGAACGGTGGGCCTCACACACGTCCAGGCCTGGCTTGCCGGTCCCGGAGCGGGTGAGGACGAAGACCAGCGGCGCCGGGCCTCCGACGCGATGGCCTCCGGGCTGCCGGCGGTGATCGACGCCGATGCGATCTCCGCCGTGCGTCCCGGGCTGCATGCCGGCGTCGTCCTGACCCCGCATGCCGGTGAGCTCACTGCCCTGCTGCGGTCCCTGGGCCAGGACCCTGAACGGTCCGGCATTGAGGCCGACCCCGTCCGGTACGTCCGCCGGGCCGCGGAACTCACGGGCGCCACCGTCCTGCTCAAGGGGTGGGCCACCCTCGCCGCTGCGCCCACCGGAGAGCTGTACAGCCAGGCCGAGGCGACCCCGTGGCTGGCAACGGCGGGCAGCGGAGACACACTCTCCGGAATCCTGGGTGCCCTGCTGGCCACCGACCGCACTCCCGAACGGGACCGGGAGCCGGGCCACTATGCGCGCCTGGCCGCTGCTGCGGCCACTCTCCACGGCCGCGCAGGCGTGCTGGCCGCCGCCGGCGGACCGGTCCAGCCCTCCCGGCTGGCCCCGCAGATCCGCTCCCTGGTCGGCGGATTCACCCCACGGCGAAACCCGGAATTCAAGGTAAGCCGCCGGTCTGGGGTACAAAAGTAAGCAGACATATTAATTTTGGTGTTGTCAGGAACTAGTTCAGGAGCACTACATGGAAGTTTGGCCGGGAGATGCCTATCCGCTGGGCGCGACCTACGACGGAAACGGCACCAACTTTGCGCTCTACAGTGAGGTGGCCGAGTCCGTCACGCTGTGTCTGTTCGACGACGACGGCAACGAGGACCGTATTCGGCTGACCGAGGTGGACGGGTATGTCTGGCACTGCTACCTGCCGCAGGTGCAGCCCGGGCAGAAGTACGGCTTCCGCGTGCACGGCCCGAACGATCCGGCAAACGGCAACCGCTGCAACCCGAACAAGCTGCTTCTTGATCCCTACGCCAAGGCCGTTGCCGGCGAGATCGACTGGGACCAGGCGCTGTTCGGCTACAACTTCGGCGACGAGCATTCCCGCAACGACGAGGACTCCGCTCCGCACATGATGATGGGCGTGGTGATCAACCCCTTCTTCGACTGGGACGGGGACCGGAAGCCAAAGATCCCGTACCACCAGTCCGTCATCTACGAAGCCCACGTCAAGGGCCTGACCCAGATGCACCCCGACGTCCCGGAGGACCAGCGCGGCACCTACGCCGGCGTGGCACACCCCTCCGTCATCGCGCACCTGCAGAAGCTGGGTGTCACCGCCATTGAACTGATGCCCGTGCACCAGTTCGTGAACGACTCCACGCTGCAGGAAAAGGGCCTGTGCAACTACTGGGGCTACAACACCATCGGCTTCTTCGCCCCGCACAACGCCTACAGCGCCACCGGTGACCGGGGACAGCAGGTGCAGGAGTTCAAGGCCATGGTCCGGGCCCTGCACCTTGCCGGTATCGAAGTCATCCTCGACGTGGTCTACAACCACACCGCCGAGGGCAACCACATGGGCCCCACGCTGTCCTTCCGCGGCATTGACAACGCCTCCTACTACCGGCTGGTGGAGGATGACAAGCAGTACTACATGGACTACACCGGTACGGGAAACTCGCTGAACGTGGGCAACCCGCACGCGCTGCAGCTGCTGATGGATTCGCTGCGCTACTGGGTGACCGAAATGCATGTGGACGGCTTCCGCTTTGACCTGGCCTCCACACTGGCCCGCGAGTTCTATGATGTGGACCGCCTGTCCGCCTTCTTCGAACTGGTGCAGCAGGACCCGGTAGTATCCCAGGTCAAGCTGATCGCCGAACCGTGGGACGTTGGTCCCGGCGGCTACCAGGTGGGCAACTTCCCGCCCCAGTGGACTGAATGGAACGGCAAGTACCGTGACACGGTCCGTGACTTCTGGCGCGGGGAACCTTCCACGCTCGGCGAATTCGCCTCCCGCATCACCGGTTCCGCGGATCTTTATGAATCCTCTGCCCGGCGGCCGGTGGCGTCCATCAACTTCGTCACTGCCCACGACGGGTTCACCCTGCATGACCTGGTGTCCTATAACGAAAAGCACAACGAGGCCAACGGCGAGGACAACAACGACGGCGAATCCCACAACCGGTCCTGGAACTGCGGCGTCGAGGGGCCCACTGATGATCCCGCGGTCCTTTCGCTGCGTGCCCGCCAGCAGCGGAACTTCCTGGCCACCCTGCTGCTTTCCCAGGGCGTGCCCATGATTGCGCACGGCGACGAGCTGGGCCGCACCCAGCAGGGCAACAACAACACCTACGCGCAGGACTCAGAGCTGAGCTGGATCAACTGGGAGTCGATGGACGCCCCGCTGATGGAGTTCACCGCGGCGGTGAACACCCTGCGCGCCGAGCATCCCACGTTCCGCCGCCGCCGCTTCTTCGACGGCCGCCCGGTACGGCGCGGCGAGGGGGAGGCGCTGCCGGACATTGTCTGGCTGACCGAAGACGGCTCCACCATGTCCCCGGATGACTGGGACACCCCGGTGGCCCGGTCCCTGGGCGTGTTCCTCAACGGGCAGGGCATTTCCGGCAAGGATGCCCGCGGGCAGCGGATCACCGACCTGAATTTCCTGCTTTACTTCAACGCGGACGACGAGGACGTAAAAGTCACCCTGCCGGCCAAGGAATACGCCCCCATGTGGGACCTGGTGATCGACACCGCCGGTGAATACGCCGACTCCGAGCCGGTGGCGGCCGACGGGCAGATCACCGTTGCCGCCAAGTCCATGGTGGTGCTGCGGGCCCATGCGGAAGAGGAAGAGCACGACCACTCGGTAGCCGCGTCGCTGGCCGCGCTGGCCGGTTCCAAGGCGCAGAACACCGAGGCGGCGGTATGAGGACCCCGCTGTCCACTTACCGCCTGCAGATCCGCCCGTCCTTCACCCTGTTCGACGCCGCTGAGCTGGTCCCGTATCTGGCTGGCCTGGGGGTGGACTGGGTGTA
The DNA here is from genome assembly GCF_059090025.1 of Arthrobacter sp. Y3224198. Lineage (NCBI taxonomy): Bacteria > Bacillati > Actinomycetota > Actinomycetes > Micrococcales > Micrococcaceae > Arthrobacter > Arthrobacter sp. Y3224198. The sequence goes on along the minus strand of NZ_JBNHFG010000007.1, from coordinate 104,146 downwards.
CCTCTCGCCCATCCTCACGGCGGAGGAGGGCTCCGATCACGGGTACGACGTCACCGACCCCTCCGCGGTGGATCCCGCCCGCGGCGGTGCCGAGGGACTCAAAGCCCTCTCCGACGCCGCCCATGCAGCCGGCATGGGGGTCCTGGTGGACATTGTCCCCAACCACATGGGTATCGCCACGCCCGCACGGAACAAGTGGTGGTGGTCCGTCCTGGAGCAGGGACGCAATTCCCGCTACGCCGAAGCCTTCGACATCGATTGGGAGGCCGGCAACGGAAAGCTGCTGCTGCCCGTGCTGGGGGACGGGCCGGACGAGCTTGACCAACTGAAGCTGGCCGGCGGCGAACTGCACTACTACGACCACCGGTTCCCGGTCGCTCCCGGGACGGCCCGGCCCGGGGATACCGCCCGCGAGGTGCACGCGCGGCAGGCCTATGAACTGGCCAACTGGCGTCGTGCGGACAACGAGCTGAACTACCGGCGGTTCTTCGGCGTCAACACCCTGGCCGGCATCCGGGTGGAAGAGCCGTGGGTGTTTGACGAGGCCCATGCCGAAGTCAGGCGCTGGTTCGACGAGGGCCTGGTGGACGGCCTGCGCATTGACCACCCGGACGGGCTGGCCGATCCGAAGGGTTATCTGGCCCGCCTGCGGGAGCTGACCGGCGGCGCCTACATCCTCGTGGAGAAAATCCTGGAACCGGGGGAGAAGCTGCCCGCCGGCTGGGAAACCGAGGGCACCACCGGGTACGACGCGCTCGCCGACGTCGACCGGCTCCTGGTGGACGCGGCAGGCGAGGGCACCCTTACCGCACTGGTGCCGACCCAGCCGTTCCACGAAATGATCCACGGCACCAAGCGCGCCATTGCCGACGGCCTGTTGCAGTCCGAGGTGCAGCGGCTGGTGCGGCTGCTCCCGGACGGCAGCGGCCTTGACCCGGACACGGCGGCCGATGCCTTGGCCGAGCTGCTGGCCTGCTTCCCGGTGTACCGCAGCTACCTTCCGGAAGGCGCCGGATACCTGACCGACGCCGTGATCGCGGCCAAGGTGGCCCGGCCGGACCTCGCAGGCGCCCTGGACATCCTGCACGCACTGCTGAATCCGCTGACCGGTCCGCAGCCCGCCGCGGACCTGGGGGAGCTGGCCGTCCGTTTCCAGCAGACCTCGGGCATGGTGATGGCCAAGGGCGTGGAGGACACTGCGTTCTACCGCTACTCCCGCCTGACGTCCCTGAACGAGGTGGGCGCCGACCCGGCGCACTTCGCCGTGACGCCGGCGCAGCTGCACGCCAGGCTGCTGCGCCGGCAGCTGGAACAGCCGGCGGCCATGACCGCCCTGACCACGCACGACACCAAGCGCAGCGAGGACACCCGGGCCCGGATTTCCGTGCTCGCAGAGATCCCGGATGAATGGAGCGAGGCGTTCAACCGCCTCGACGCGCTGGCCCCGATGGGTGACCGGCCCATGGCGAACCTGCTGTGGCAGGCCATCGCCGGTGCCTGGCCGCTGAGCCGCGAGCGTGCCCATGCCTACGCGGAGAAGGCTTCACGGGAGGCTGCCAGCAGCACCACCTGGACCGCGCCGGATACCGCCTTCGAGCAGCGGATGCACGCCGCCGTCGACGCGGCCTTCGACAACAGCGAGGTCGCGGCGGTGCTCAACTCCCTGGCCGACCGGATCAGGACCGCCGGGTACTCCAACTCGCTGGCCGCCAAACTCGTCCAGCTGACCATGCCCGGCGTGCCCGACGTGTACCAGGGCACCGAATTCTGGGACCGCTCGCTGGTGGACCCGGACAACCGCCGCGAGGTGGACTTCACCCTGCGGCAGGACACCCTGCGCTCCCTCGCGGGAGCAGCCGCGCCGGCCGTGGATGAGGGCGGCGCCGCCAAACTGCTGGTCACCACCCGCGCGCTGCAGCTCAAGCATGGACGGCCGGAACTGTTCACCGGCTACGTTCCCGTGGCCGTTGACGGCCCGGCAGCCGACCACCTGTTCGGGTTTGACCGGGGCGGGGCGGTGACCCTGGCGACCCGGCTCCCGCTGGGGCTGGAACGCCGCGGCGGCTGGCAGGACACCGCCGTCGTCCTGGCGCCGGGAACCTACCGCGACGTCATTACGGGGCACACACATCACAGCGGCGGCCGGCCGGCGGCCGCAGACCTGTTCGGCACCTATCCGGTGGCGCTGCTTGTTCGGGAGGATGGGGAATGAGGACCAATTTCGATGTGTGGGCTCCGAAAGCCGACACCATGACCTTGCTGGCCGACGGGCGCCGCCTGTCCATGAGCCCGGGCGAGAACGGCTGGTGGCACGCCCAGCACGCCGAACTCACCGAGGACATCGACTACGGATACCTCATCGACGACGCGCAGTCGCCCGTCCCGGACCCCCGCTCCCGCCGCCAGCCCGACGGCGTCCACGCGCTGTCCCGCACTTTCGACCCGGAGCTGTTCCAGTGGCAGGACGCCGACTGGGTCTCCCCGGGACTTGACGGCGGCGCCATCTACGAAATGCACATCGGCACCTTCACCCCGGAGGGAACGCTGGACTCGGCCATCGGGAAGCTGGACTACCTGGTCGACCTCGGCGTGCGCTTCGTTGAACTCCTGCCGGTCAACGCCTTCAACGGTACCCATAACTGGGGGTACGACGGCGTGCTCTGGTACGCCGTGCAGGAAACCTACGGGGGTCCGGAGGCCTATCAGCGGTTCGTGGACGCAGCCCACCGAAAGGGCCTGGGAGTAATCCAGGACGTGGTGTACAACCATCTGGGACCCAGCGGCAACTATCTTCCCCTGTTCGGCCCGTACCTCACCGAGGGGAAATCCAACACGTGGGGAGATTCCCTGAACCTGGACGGGCCTTTGTCCGACACCGTGCGGGAGTACATCGTGGATAACGTGCTCATGTGGTTCCGCGACTACCACGTGGACGGACTGCGCCTGGACGCCGTACACGCCCTGCATGACGAGCGTGCCCTGCACATCCTGGAGGAAATCGCCGCCGAAACGGAGAAGTGCGCCCAGGACCTGGGTAAGCCGCTGTTCCTGATTGCCGAGTCGGACCTGAACGATCCCCGGCTCATTACCCCGCGCGGCCTCAACGGCTACGGGCTCGACGCCCAGTGGTGCGATGACTTCCACCACGCAGCGCACGCCAACCTGACCGGCGAAAACGGCGGATACTACGGCGACTTCGACTCCCTGGGCGCCCTGGCCAAGGTCCTGCAGGAAGGGTTCTTCCATAACGGCACGTACTCCTCCTTCCGGGACCGGACCCACGGCCGGCCCATCGACAAGGACGTAGTGACCGCGCGGCAGCTGGTGGTGGCCACGCAGAACCATGATCAGATCGGCAACCGTGCCGCCGGGGACCGGCTCAGCGACACGCTGGGGTTCCCGCAGCTGGCCCTCGCCGCGGTGCTGAACCTCACCTCGCCGTTCACGCCCATGATCTTCATGGGCGAGGAGTTCGGGGCCTCGACTCCGTGGCAGTTCTTCACCTCGCACCCCGAACCCGAGCTGGGCAAGGCAACGGCGGAAGGGCGGCTGAAGGAGTTCGAGCGGATGGGCTGGGACCCTGACACGGTTCCGAACCCGCAGGACCCCGCAACCTTCACCAATTCCAAGCTGGACTGGAGCGAAGCGGAGCGGGACGACCACGGCCGGCTGCTGCAGCTGTACCGGGACCTGCTGGCCCTGCGGCGGGAACGGGCCGACCTGGCCGAACCGGATCTGCGGAACATCAGCGTGGAGTACGACGAGGTGGGCCGCTGGCTGGTCCTGCGGCGCGGCGATACGGCGGTGGCACTGAACTTCGCCGACTCGGCGCGGGAGCTCCCCGTCGCGTTCGACGGCGCGCAGGTGCTGCTGCAGACCGCCCCCGCCGAGGTTTACGGGGATGCCGTGCAGCTGCCTGCCTACGGCGCCGCCGTCCTGGGCGTGTGAGTGGCATCATGGTCCCCATGACTTATGTTGCTGCGGAAAACCGATACGATTCCATGCCCTACCGCCGGGTGGGACGGAGCGGCCTGCACCTGCCGGCCGTCTCGCTGGGCCTTTGGCACAACTTCGGCGATGACAAGAACTTTGACACCCAGCGTGCCATTCTTCGCCGTGCCTTCGACCTGGGCGTGACGCACTTCGACCTGGCCAACAACTACGGCCCGCCCTACGGGTCCGCGGAGACGAACTTCGGCCGCCACTTCCGCGACGACTTCCGCCCGTACCGCGACGAGCTGGTTATTTCCAGCAAAGCCGGCTACGATATGTGGCCGGGCCCCTACGGCAACTGGGGATCGCGCAAGTACCTGCTGGCCAGCCTGGACCAGTCCCTGGAACGCATGGGCCTGGATTACGTGGACATTTTCTACAGCCACCGTCCGGACCCGGAAACGCCGCTGGAGGAAACCATGGGTGCCTTGGACACCGCGGTGCGCTCCGGGCGGGCACTGTACGCCGGCATCTCTTCCTACTCACCGGAAAAGACCATCGAAGCGGCCCGCATCCTGCGCGAAATGGGCACCCCGCTGCTGATCCACCAGCCCTCCTATTCCATGCTCAACCGCTGGGTGGAGCAGGGAGATCCCAACCTGTTCTCGGCGCTGCGCCAGGTCGGGGCCGGTTCCATCGCCTTCTCGCCGCTGGCACAGGGGCTGCTGACCAACAAGTATCTGGGCGGCGTGCCGGAGGACTCCCGGGCGGCTGCCGGGAAGTCGCTGGATCCGTCCCAGCTCTCCGACGAGAACCTGGAACGCGTGCGCGGCCTGAACAGCATTGCCGAATCACGCGGGCAGTCCCTGGCGCAGATGGCGATCGCCTGGGTACTGCGCACCCAGCCCAACGGTTCCGCCATCACCTCGGCACTGATCGGCGCGTCCAGCGTGAAGCAGCTCGAGGACTCGCTGGCAGCGGTGAACAACTTGGAGTTCTCCGAGGATGAGCTGCGCCGCATCGACGACTACGCCGTGGACTCCAAGATCAACCTTTGGGCCGCCGCGCTCAAGGCCTGAATGGAGTCCCTGGCAATCCGGGAGGCCCGGGACGAGGACTGGCCGGGCATCTGGGCCGTTATGGAACCCGTCCTTCGGGCCGGCGAGACCTATTGCTGGGACACCTCGCTGACGCAGGAGCAGGCCCGGCCGCTGTGGCTCGAGCCTGCTCCTGCGGTGGTGTTCGTGGCGGAGCAGGACGGCGTGGTTGCCGGCACTGCACTGCTGCATCCGAACCGCGGCGGCAACGGCAGCCACGTCGCCAACGCTTCGTTTATGACCGGGCAGGAGTTCAGCGGCCAGGGGGTTGCACGGGCACTGGCCGGACACGTCCTGGATGAAGCAGCCCGCCGCGGCTATCTGTCCATGCAGTTCAATGCCGTGGTTGAGGCAAACACCCGCGCCGTGGCGCTCTGGCAGTCCCTGGGTTTCCGGATCCTGGCCACGGTGCCGGAAGCCTTCCGGCATCCGAAGCAGGGGTTGACCGGCCTGCATATCATGCACCGGCAGCTGCAGGCAGCGGACCGGGAGCAACGCACGCCGGCGGGAGTGAAAGAATAGGGCTGTGAACTACCCTGAATCCCGGCCCCCGGCGGAACGAACAGCAGTCATCGATCTGAACGCTATCCGCCACAATGTCCGCCACCTCTCCCATGTCGTCAGCCCGGCCCGGGTCATGGCCGTGGTGAAGGCCGACGCCTACGGGCACGGTGCCGTGCAGACCGCACGGGCCGCGCTGGAAGCCGGAGCGGCGTGGCTCGGCGTCGCGCATATCAGTGAAGCGCTGGAGCTGCGTGCGGCAGGCATCACCGAACCGGTGCTGGCCTGGCTGCACACCCGGGACACGGACTTCGCGCAGGCAATCCGCGACAACGTAGACGTCGGCGTCTCCGGCTGGGACCTGGACGCCGTGGTCGCGGCGGCCCGCGAGCTGGAAATGCCCGCCCGCGTGCACCTGAAGATCGACACCGGGCTGGGCCGCAACGGCTGCCCCGAGGAACTGTGGGAGTCCTTTGTGGGCCGTGCCCTGGCTTACCAGGAGGAAGGCCTGCTGCGCGTGGTGGGCATCTTCTCCCACTTTGCCGTCGCTGATGAGCCGCACCGCCCGGAAACCGATGAACAGCTGGAGAAGTTCCGCATCGCCGTTGCCGTGGCCGAGGACGCCGGGGTGGACCGCGAAGTCCGGCATATCGCCAATACCCCGGGTGCGCTGTCCCGGCCCGACGCGCACTTCGACCTGGTCCGCATCGGCCTGGGCATGTACGGGCTCTCGCCCTTCGCCGGGCAGACCGCCTCGGAGCTGGGCCTGCGGCCGGCCATGACCCTGAAAACCACCATCGCCGCCTGCAAGGAGGTTCCTGCCGGACAGGGCGTCTCCTACGGGCTGCACTACCGGACGCAGGAACGCACCACCCTCGCACTGGTGCCGCTGGGGTATGCCGACGGCGTGCCGCGCGTGGCCACCGGCGGTCCGGTCCAGGTGGACGGCCGGGTTTACCGGGTGGCAGGCCGCATCGCCATGGACCAGATGGTCATCGACCTGGGCCGTACCGGCATCGCGGACACGGACGAATCGCTGGTGGGACGGGAAGCGGTCCTCTTTGGCGGCGAGGGGTACCCCAGTGTCGACGACTGGGCTTCGGCGGCCGGAAGCATCAACTACGAGCTCATCACCCGGATCAGCGGCCGGGTTGAACGCACCTACGTCGACAGTGGGCAAACCGAACTCCCCGCAGCCCCTGCCATCGCCCTCGAGCCGGCATCCGCAGCGCCGGCATCCGCAGCCCCGGCATCCGCAGCCTCGTCCGCAGAGTCGGCTTCCGCGGCGCAGGAACAGGCGGTCCGGGCACGATGACGCAGAGCGCACACTGGGAAGCGGAATACACCACGGCCGGCGCTGCGGAAACCCAGGCGCTCGCCGCGCGACTGGGTGCCCTCCTGCAGCGCGGTGACCTGCTGCTGCTGACCGGCGAACTCGGTGCCGGCAAGACCACCTTTACCCAGGGCCTGGGCGAAGGGCTCGGCGTGCGTCCCGGCATCATCTCGCCCACGTTCGTCCTGGTCCGGGAACACCCGAGCCTGGGGAACGGTCCGAACCTGGTGCACGTGGACGCCTACCGCCTCGGGTCCGAGGGCGAGATCGACGACATTGATCTGGAAGCCACCATGGACCGTGCGGTCACCGTGGTCGAGTGGGGCCACGGACTGGTGGAGCACCTGTCCGACAGCCGGCTGGAAGTGACCCTCATCCGGTCAGTCGGCGGGGCCCGGGGAGCCGGCGGGGAAGCCCCGGACGCCCCTGGTACGGACTTCTCCGAGGAGGACACGGACGAAGAGCGCACCATCCGGCTCGCCGGCTACGGCCCGCGCTGGCGCAACGCTCCCCGGCTGGGCTGAAGCCTGCCGCCGGCCTGTGCCGGGTATGCCCCCGCGAAAGGAGCATTGAGCATCCGAGGCTGTGGCCTTGGGTATCCTTGGGGCACTGTGGGCGGCTAGCCGGCAGCGAGCTGGGTAAAAAGGGCGGGGGGGAAGGTCAAGGAATTATGGGATTCCTTCTGGGACTAGCCTTGAGCATTGCCACCATCGTCCAGGGCTGGCGTGCCTACACGGGGCGGTGGCGCGCCTGGATTGGTTTTCCGGGGCTGGTTCCCCGCCTCCGCGCCTACCCGACGCTTGGGATGCTTTACGGGGGAATCGGGCTGCTGGCGGGAACGCTCCTGGTGGGGCTGGACACTGATTCCCTGCCCCGGTTCCTGATCGGGCTGCTCCTGATGGTCTCCATTGCAGGTGTCTGGACCATGCTGCTCAGCGGCGTGTGGCTGCCGCGGTTCATGGTTCCCCGCTGGGTGGAAGCGGCCGAACGCGCCAACGGACTTCGGCCATGAGAGGTCCGGGACACCTGCAACTGGTGCCGCCGGAGCCTGCTGGACTTCCTTCCCACGCCGCCGGAACGCCAGGCCGGCACAACTGACTGCAAACAGGCGCTGCGGTGGGCGCCGTAGAATAGGAACCGTGCTTATTCTCTCCATTGATACCTCCGCAATAGCCAGTGCGGCACTGCTCAACGGGGAAGGGGAGACCTTGGCGTCCTTCGCCACCGAAGACACCCGCTCCCATGCCGAAGTCCTTGCCCCCGGCATTGCCGGCCTGCTGGCCGATGCTTCCGTTGCAGGAACGGACCTGGACGCGCTGGTGGTAGGTGTGGGACCCGGACCCTTCACCGGACTGCGTGCCGGCATCGCCACGGCACGGACCCTTGCGTTCGCCTGGGACAAGCCGCTGCACGGCGTGATGAGCCTCGACGCCATTGCCGTTGACGCCGCCCTGGATGCCTGGCGCCTGGGCATTGACGAGTTCGCCGTGGCCACCGACGCCCGGCGCAAAGAGGTCTACTGGGCCAGCTACCGCAGCACCGGCGGTACCCCCGAGCTGCTGGACGGCCCGCACGTCTCGGATCCCGCCGTCGTTCCCGCCCTTCCGGTCTACGGCGCCGGCGCCGGACTCTACCCGGAGGTCCTGCACGCCGTGGAGAGCTTTGCCGGGGCGCAGCCCACCGCTGGGGCGTTGGGCCGCACCGCCGTCGTCCGCCTGGTCCGGGGACTGCCGCTGCGCAGCAGCACCCCGCTCTACCTGCGCGAATCCGATGCCAAGGTACCCGGCCCGCGGAAGCGCGCACTGTGAGCACTGTGTCCATCCGGCCCATGACCGCCGCGGACATCCCCGCAGTGGACACCCTCGAACGCCGCCTGTTTCCGATCGATGCCTGGCCGCTGCAGATGTTCCACGACGAACTCGCCCAGACCGACACCCGCTCGTATTACGTGGCCGAGGACGCCGCCGGCACGGTCATCGGCTACGCCGGCCTGATGTGCGTCCTGCCCATCGCGGACGTGCAGACCATCGCCGTCGTCCCGGAAAGCGAAGGGGCCGGCATCGGTTCCCGGCTGCTGGCCACCCTGGTGGACGAGGCAAAACAGCGCGGGGCCGAGGACGTTTTGCTGGAAGTGCGGGACGACAACCCGCGCGCCCAGCGCCTCTACCGCTGGTTCGGCTTCGAACAGATCCACATCCGGCCGCGCTATTACCGCGACGGCGCCTCGGCGCTGATCATGCGCCTGCCACTGGCCGCCTGGACCGGGGCGCCTGAGACTGACAAGAACGTGAAGGACAGCAAATGAACCGCACCGAACCTCTGGTGCTTGGCATCGAATCCTCCTGCGACGAAACCGGTATCGGCATTGTCCGGGGTACGCAGCTGCTGACAAATACGGTGTCCTCCTCCATGGACGAGCACGTACGGTTCGGCGGCGTCATCCCCGAGATCGCCTCCCGCGCCCACCTGGACGCCATGGTCCCGGCCCTGCAGGCAGCGCTGGCCGAAGCCGGCGTGGCACTTGCGGACCTCGATGCCATTGCAGTTACCTCCGGCCCCGGGCTCTCCGGCGCGCTGATGGTGGGCGTCAGCGCCGCCAAGGCCCTGGCCCTGGCCACCGGCAAGCCGCTGTACGCGATCAACCACCTGGTGGCCCATGTGGGAGTAGGCGTGCTCGACGGCGGTGCGCTGCCGGACAACCTGGGTGCGCTACTCGTGTCGGGCGGGCATACCGAGATCCTGAAGGTCACCTCCCTGACCTCCGACGTCGAGCTGCTCGGGTCAACCATCGACGACGCCGCCGGTGAGGCCTATGACAAGGTGGCCCGGATTCTCGGGCTGGGCTACCCCGGGGGACCGGCCATTGACCGGCTGGCCCGCGAGGGCAACCCGAAGGCGATCCGCTTCCCGCGCGGCCTGACCCAGCCCAAGTACATGGGGTCTGCCGATGAGCCGGGCCCGCACCGGTACGACTGGTCCTTCTCCGGGCTGAAGACGGCTGTGGCCCGCTGCGTGGAGCAGTACGAAGCCGCCGGACAGCAACTTCCGGTGGCCGACATTGCCGCGTCCTTCCAGGAAGCCGTGGTGGACGTCATCACCGCCAAGGCCGTGCTCGCGTGCACCGAGCATGGCATCACCAATCTGCTGCTGGGCGGGGGAGTGGCAGCCAATTCCCGGCTCCGGGCCCTCACTGCGGAGCGCTGCGCCGCCGCCGGTATTTCGTTGCGGGTGCCGCCCATTTCGCTGTGCACCGACAACGGTGCCATGGTCGCGGCCTTGGGCGCCCAGGTAGTCATGGCCGGCGGGGAACCGTCGGGCATCGGGTTCGGCACCGACCCGTCCCTGCCGGTCACCAGCATCCACCTGGCACCGGCAGGCGTCTGACCGGCAGCCCCTGCAAACGCACGAAGGGCCCTATGCGGAATCCGCATAGGGCCCTTCGCCGTATTTGCTGCCTACGCTCCGCGCAGCGCCTTGATGCCGTCGAACACCACCGCACGCAGGTCGCCGTCGTTCTCCGCGGCGATCCGGCGCTGCCGCTGGTAACCGGCTCCGCGCTCGATGATGGTCCGGACGTCGGCCAGCTCCGCGCTGCAGCCCAGCTCCGCGGCCACCGGTTCCAGCCGGGGCAGCACGTCCTCGAGGAGATGCTCGGTGACCAGCTTTTCGTTGCCGGCGGCATCGAGGATCACGATGGCTTCGAGTCCGTACCGGGCCGCCCGCCACTTGTTTTCCTGCACATGCCACGGCGGCATGGTCGGGACGCTGCCGCCAGCGTCGATGATCGAGGAGAACTCGTGCACCAGGCACTGGGTCAGCGCCGCAATGGCGCCCACGTCGCGGATGTCCGCCAGCCCGTCGCAGACCCGCATCTCAATGGTGCCCAGGCCCGGGACCGGCCGGATGTCCCAGCGGATTTCACTGATGGAATCGATGACGCCGGTGGTGAACATGTCCGCTACGTAGGCTTCGTACTCGTCCCAGGAACCAAACTGGAACGGCAGCCCGGCGGTGGGCAGCTGCTGGAACATCAGCGCACGCTGGGACGCGTAGCCGGTGTCTTCCCCGGACCAGTACGGCGAGGAAGCCGAGAGGGCCTGGAAGTGCGGGAAATAGTTCACCAGGCCGTCCAACACCGGCAGCACCTTGTCCCGGCTGTCCAGACCCACATGGACGTGCACGCCGTAAATCAGCATCTGCTGGCCCCACCACTGGGTGCGGTCAATGAGTTTGGCGTAGCGTTCCTTGTCCGTGACGGGCTGGGACCGCGGGGCACTGAAGGGATGGGATCCGGAGCAGAACAGCTCCACGCCCATCGGGTCGGTCACCCGGCGGACCGCCTCGAGCGAACGGGTGAGGTCCGCCTTGGCCTCGGCCACCGTGGTGCACACCCCGGTCACCAGCTCCACGGTGTTTTCCAGCAGCTCCTGCTTGATGTGCGGGTGCTCTTCATCGGCCCGAAGTGCAGGATCGTTGGCGTTGACACCGGACAGCACCTGGTCCGCTACTGAGACCAGGTCGCCCGTGCGGCCGTCCACGAGGGCGAGTTCCCACTCGACTCCAAGGGTTGACTGCGCGGACTTGGCGAACTCGATTTCCAAACTGTCTCCTGCTTCATGCATTACCAACTAACAGCGCCCGGACCCGCATCTTTGCGCTTGAGAACCTTCCCAATCCTATAGCGGCGGCACACTTGGCCGGACCTGTGACGCAAAACGGGACGGGTCCCTCCCGGCAGCCATAATGGAGGGATGCCGATCCTGAACAAAGACATGACCCTGTGCATTTCCCTGGCCGCCCGGCCGAGCAACATCGGAACCCGTTTCCACAACTACCTGTATGACCGGCTCGGGCTGAATTTCGTCTACAAGGCCTTCGCTCCGGCGGACCTTGCGCAGGCGATCGCGGGGGTGCGCGGGCTGCCCATCCGCGGCTGCGCGGTGTCCATGCCGTACAAGGAGGACGTGATTGCCCTGGTGGACAGGATGGACCCCTCGGCCCGGGCCATCGATTCGGTGAACACCATCGTCAACGACGACGGCGTGCTCACCGCCTACAACACCGATTACCTGGCCATCGCCCGGCTGCTGCGCGACCACAGCGTGCCCTCGTCGCACTCGGTGCTGCTGCGCGGCTCCGGCGGAATGGCCAAGGCCGTGGCCGCGGCCCTGCGGGATGCTGGCTTCTCCGACGTCACCATTGCGGCACGCAACGAGGCCGCCGGGCGGGCGCTCGCGGACCTGTACGACTTCGCCTGGCAACCGGAACCGGGCAGCTCGACGGCGGACCTGCTGATCAACGTGACACCTCTGGGGATGGCCGGGCAGGACGAGCATGTGCAGTCCTTCACCGACGACGCGGTGGCCGCCGCCAAGGTGGTGTTCGACGTCGTCGCCCTCCCGGCGGAAACGCCGCTGATTGCCGCGGCGCGGGCGGCCGGCACACCGGTGATCACAGGAGCGGAAGTCATTGCCATCCAGGCCGAGGAGCAGTTTGTCCTCTACACGGGAGTCCGGCCCACGCCGGAGCAGGTGCGGGAAGCCAGCGAGTTTTCCCGTTCCTGACCGGCAAGGCCCCGGCCGACAGCGGATCCGGCGGCTTCCAGCTGACCTAGGCCGGCGACACCGGTTCCACCACCAGAGCCACCCGGTCCTCCCCGATGCGGGTGAGGACCAGCGTGGCCTTGTTTTCGCCTTTGTTCCCGCCCTTGCCGGAACCGGCAAGCAGGGTCCTGCGCAGCTCCTCCGGCGTGACGGACATGCCCCGTTTTTTGATGTCCAGGACGCCGATCCGGTGTTCCTTCACCCAGGACTTCAGCGCCTTCACGTTGTACGGACGCACCTCAAGGACACGGTAGGCGCGGGCAAACGGGGTCTCACGCAGTTCGGGAGCGCAGATGTAGGCAATGTGCGGATCCAGCAGGTGCCCGTCCAGGGTGGAAGCGACGTCCGCCACCAGCCCGGCCCGGATCACGGCGCCGTCGGGCTCGTAAAGATAGCCCTCGGGCGGGCCGACGGGCACGTCCTGGCTGCCGGCGTCGTAATCCACCGGCGAGGTCAGCTCCGCTGCCCCATGCGGACCGATGACCAGGGCGGCGCGGCGGACACCGCTGCGGCGCAGGGCGTTGAACCACAGGGTGGCTTCGGTGACGTCGCCGTCCACGGAAACCCACTGCGCCTCGCAGTTTGCCGGCAACGCTTCATGGGGGATGCCGGGCCCCATTTTCACGCCCACGGGAAGCCCCGAGTCGGCCAGGGACTCCACGAAGGAAAGCGGCGGGGAAAACGCCTCCGGATCGAAGATGCGGGTGGTGCCGGACGTTGACGTGGTCCGCCGCGCGGGATCCAGCCACACGCCGTCGAACCCGGCCAGGTCGAACTCCTCGGCCTTGCCCTGCACCACGGTGGCCTCGGGCCACGGCATCAGGTTGATCGTGGCTGCGGCGGCGGTGATCTCATCCAGCTCGACGGCGGTCACCTGCCGGTCCAGGGTGGCCAGGGCCAGGGAATCGGCGCCGATCCCGCAGCCGAGGTCCGCCACCTTCACCAGGTCCGCATCCTGGTAGCGACGGGCGTGCAGGGCGGCCACGTTGAGCCGGGTGGCCTGCTCCAACCCCGGGGCCGTGAAGACCATGTGTTCGGCGAACGGGCCGAACTTCGCGCGGGCCTTCATGCGCAGCTTGGCCTGCGTCAGGACGGCGGCCACCAGCTCGGGGGAGTGCCCGGCCTTGCGCAGATCAGTGTTCAGCTTCAGCGACTCGGATTCCAGATAGGGCGGAAGCGAGTTCAGCAGCTGCCATCCCTCGGGGGTCAGAACATGGGCAAGGGAAGTATCAGGCATGCCCTCCAGCCTAGTTCTTCTGTGCTCCGGCACGTTAGCTGTAGGTTAGGCGGCATGAGGAAGATCTCCGCCGAGCCGCTGGCCGCGCTGCGGGCCCGGACCAGTTACAAATGGCAGACCTATCCGGCGGATGTACTGCCATTGTTCGTGGCGGAGATGGACTACCCGCTGGCCGGACCGGTGCAGCAGGCGGTCATTGACCGGGTGCTGGCGTCGGACACGGGCTACATTGCCGGACCCGAACCGGTCGCGGCGGCCTTTGCCGGCTTCGCGGCCCGCACCTGGGGATGGACGGTTGCTCCGCAGGACGTGCGCTGCACCACCGATGTCAGCGTGGCGATAGTGGAGTGCCTGCGGCAGACCGTTCCGGTGGACGGCAGTGTGGTCATCACCCCGCCGGTGTATCCGCCGTTTTTCGAGCTGCCGCTGGAAGCGGATGCCTCCGTGGTGGAGGTCCCCCTGCTGCTGACCGGCGAGGGCTGGAAACTGGACCTGGTGGATATCGAGCGGGCGTTTGCCCGCGGTGCCGATGCGCTGTTGCTCTGCAATCCGCACAACCCGCTGGGCCTGGTGCACTCCGCCGACACCCTGCGGGCGCTCGCAGACCTGTCCGCGAAGTACGGGGTAGCCGTCATCAGCGACGAAATCCATGCTCCTCTGACCTATGCCCAGGGCTCCTTCACTCCATACCTCACTGTCTCGGACAATGCCCGCGAATACGGGCTGTGCGTGACTGCTGCCAGCAAGGCCTGGAACATAGCGGGCACCAAGTGTGCGGTGATGGTGGCCGCGTCCAACCGCACCCGGCTGCAGCTTGCGTCCATGCCGGCGGAAGTCTCGGCCCGCACCAGCATCCTCGGGCTGCATGCCTCGGTTGCCGCCTACAACGACGGCGGTCCCTGGCTGGTCGGGGTGATGGAGTCCCTGGCGGCGAACCGGTCCCTGCTGGGCGAGTTGCTGGCGGACCGGCTGCCAGATGTCGGTTACCGTCCGCCGTCGGCCGGGTACCTGGCCTGGTTGGACTTTGGCAGGGCCGGCTGGGGCGACGATCCCGCCGCTGTGGCCTTGGAACAGGCCCGTGTGGCCCTGGAAACGGGGATGCGGTTCGGCCGGCAGGGCAGGGGGTTTGCCCGATTGAATTTCGCCTGTGCCCCGGATGTCCTCACCGAGGCCGTGGACCGGCTCGCGGCAGTGACCGTCTGAAGCAGTAAAGAGCCGTCTGAAGGACGTGCGCGTTGTCCGCGCCCAGGCATAAACCGCCCAGGCATAAACACTGCCGAGGGCGCCTAGGCGGCCGGGGCGAGGATGCTCAGCTGTCGCGGGGCAAGGGTCTCTGCCGCCGGGCCAAAGGTCAGCACCGGCAGCTCACCTGTCTCGGAACTGCGGGCCAGGCCGGCCAGCGCACCGTCGGTGCTGCTGGCCATCGTCAGGTCCAGCACCACGTTCAGGCCGGGGTGGGCAGAGTTGGCGCGTCGCGCCAGGACGTACAGCACCCTGCAGTTCTGTTCAGTAACCCTCCCGCGCACCACCACCCGCGCCTGCCGGCGGTCCAGGTCGAGCCGGATTGCAACGCGCAGCCTGGGTTCCATGGCAGGTCCTCTCTGTTGATGCGGGGTCTATCAACGTAGGAGCGTGCCCTGGAGCTGCGCAATGCCCGCGGCCGATACTGCTCCTGGGACCGGTGCACTTTGTTGACGGATGCCATGATTCCCGGTATCGCAAGCCCGGTCGATGGGTAGTTCTACCCATCGACGCTTTTGGCCTCCCGTCATACGTTGGGATCGAGACCTCGATCAGGGAGAACAACCAATGCCGCTACACGGCCGCCCCACCGGGCAGGGCAGCACAGGGCAAGGCAGCACGCCGGAAAGCCGCGGGCGGCGCCGGGTTGCGCACCCGCAGCCAGCCTCGCCCTTTGCTGCCCGCAACCGCGCCTCGGGCGTGCTTCCGGAGGCAGTGGACACCCTGACGCTTTCCGTACAGGCAGTGGAGCTGCTCGCGGCAACGGTCAGCCGCGGGGGACTCGACCGGCGTCGTCGTCGGGCACAGCCCGCGGCTGCAGCAGAACTGCAGGAAGCGGGACTGTTGACCGCCGATGCTTTCCTGACCGGCAGGGGACACCGGATGGTCACCCCGTGGCGCCTGGCCGAGCGCAGGCTGGCACTTGGCAGCCGCAGCCCGGGGAACAGTACGAGGCTGGACATCTGGACCGGCGACGGCACGGCGCTGCTGCTGTCCGGATCCGGAACCGGCACGGGGCAGGAGCAGCTGTCCCTTCTCCCGCTGCCCTCCCTGACCCCGGCGCTGGCCCGCCGGACCGCTTCGCCCGAATCCGGTATTGCCGGCGGCTTCACGTCAGGGGAACGCCAGGTCCTGCTCCTCGACGGACAGGAGTACGAGGACCGCATCGCCGGTGCCCGCGTTCCGGTGCCGGAAGGAGCAGGCGCGCAGGTGCAGGCCCTGCTCGAGGCGGACTGGACCGAATGGACCCTGACCGACCAGTCCTCGGGGGAAGGGTTCAGCTGGATCAGTGCGGAAGGACGCGAGCCCCATGCGGCGGACCTGCTGCCCGACGGCGGCACGGCAGTGGAAGCCATCGCGCCGTCCACGCTGCAGGACATCCTTATGTGTATTGTCTACGCCGTGCCGGAACAGCCGGCTCCCGCAGCGCAAATCGGGCGGCCCGCACAGGCGGCGCAGGACTGGTCTTTGCAGCATCACTAAGAACTTGAACGACAAGGGGGAAACAGGGACATGCTGAACGGCTACGACGTGAACACCGAAGGGTGTGCGCGGGTGCTTGCTGAGGTCGAGGACGACCCGGCCAGACAGGAAGCGCTTGCGGCGGTGCAGAACGGCATGGCTGAAGCCCAGGGCGCCTGCAGCGGCGGAACCGGCGCAGTGGCTGAGGCTCTCGGACAGCTGTGGCTCAACACGCTGGCGTTGCAGGCCGAAGCGGCGGAGGCCCGGATATACAACGCCGTGGCAGGAGTCCGGGAGGCGGTAGCCATCATCGCCGAAGCTGACGTGTCCATGGCCGACCAGGCGCGGGCAAGCCTGGCTGAAGTGCATGAGGGTATCTTCCAGGCCCCTCAGCTGAGCGGAGGCCTCTGATGACCATCGATACATCGGGTCTTTTCGGATGGGTGTCCCCCGATGCGGTTGAGGGTGCGGTGCCGGCGATCGGCAAGGGCGGAACGGCCTATTTGCAGAGTGTGGAGGCTGCCGCTGACACGTGGCGGCAGCTGAACACGCACTACCAGGGTGAAGGCGCGGCAGAAATCGTCGAGGTGTTCGGCACGGTGACGCCCCACGCGGAGCTATTGGAGCAGACAGCGCGAGAGGCAGGCCAAACGCTGCTGGACTTCGCTGCGGGGATCCGCTGGCTCCAAAGCCGCCGGGATCAGCTGATGCCCCGGGTACACGCGGCCAACTCCCGCGCCGATGCAACGCAATGCCTGGCACCTGCCGACCTGACCACGCCCCAACCACCGGTGGATTTTATGCTGCCTGCCGAGGTGGTGAAACTCGCGAATGACTACCGGGCGCTTGAGGACGAGACGGCTGCAAAACTCCTCACCGTAGTCGCCGGGGACAACGCGGCGGTCAACCTGGCCACGGACAAGGCCGGTACCGCCCTGCTCGGCCTGGTGGGCGCCGCCGGCAAGGTCGTTACATCACGCCAGACAGTAGTGAAAGTACCCACTCCCGTCCCGGTTTATGTCCGCTACGAGACGCAGGCCGAGAGGGAACGGCACATGGCACGGGGCCGTTGGGTAAAGGATGGGCAATGGAAGATCAGCCCGGTCACCCTGGTGGACCTGCGACCCCAACCCAGCCGGTTCCTGTACAACCACTCGGATCTCTACAAGAACCGGGTGGAAAAGAACCGGTCCAGGTGGGCTACTCCCACCGGCGACTTCTCGGACCTGTCAAAGACGGCCAAGGGCTTCAAAGTCGGCGGCGGTGTACTGACCGTGGCCACGGCAGGCCTGACCATTGCGGACGAACGCCAGGACGCCTACAACGAGCTGCTGCAGGCGAATCCCGGCATGGATCCCGCTGAACTGGATGAGCGTGCCAACGCCATGGGGGCCGTGAAGGGCGGGACCAAGGCGGGAATTGACCTCGCCGCAGCGGGTACGGGGGCGATGATCGGCACGGCGATCGGTGGACCTGTGGGGACGGTAGCCGGGGCCGCGATCGGCATTGGAATCTCATACTTCACCTCGGTGGAGTTCGATTTCCTGGGTGGCAAATCGGTTAAGGATGCCCTGGCGGACAAGGCCATGGATGTGGTGGATGACTTCATGGAGTCGGACATCATGAAGTCGGATGCAGGGCAGGCCGCCCGCAAGGCAGCGGACAATATCGCGGATGTTGCAGGGAAATGCTGGGATAAGCTTTTTGGCGGTTAGCCGGTAGTTTGTGATGGGAAGCACTACGGTGTGCTTCCCCGCGACAGATCCGCGTGGCAGGCTGCCGCGCAGCGGACAGGGGGGACGGTATTGGAATCCGAAAGCAGCGAGTGGGCATTGTTTGCCATCATCTTCCCGTGGGGGTTGCTGCTTTTTGTCGGCGGAATCCTGCTCTACCGCAAAATCTTCGTGGGTTTGATCGTCCTCGACGGTTTCTTACCCGGTAAGCCCTCGCTCGCCTGCACCTATTTGGGCGCATGGCTAATGCTGCTGTCAGCGTCGGACTTCGTGCCGGAGGTCGAGGCGGTCTCGGTTCCCTATACCCTTCTTATGTTCGCCTGCCAGGGCATCGGAATGCTCGGCTGGCTGTGGATGCCCAAGTTCCTGCAACCGGAGTGGATGAAGGAAGGGGACCGGCTGATGGCCCGCGGTGAGGACCGCTACACCCGGGAGTTCCTGAACGGGGGAGGAAAGTCATGACGACGGCTACCGAGGGTTTCAGCTACGAGCGCCGTGACGGGTTCGGGCTGCCCCGCCCGGACCGCTGGGAGCGGGTCGAGGCGCCGGCGGGCATGTTGGCGGTCGCCCATCCGCCCGTCCCGGCGGAAATCTTCCGCCCGAACCTGGTGCTGCGGTGGGCACCTGCCGCCGGTGTGTCGGTAGGGCGGTATGCGACGGCGGCCCTCGCCTCGACGCTGGAACAGATGGACGATGCGCGGATCATTGCCCACGAGCTCTGGTCCCACACTGCCGGCGGCAGGGCGTTTCCGGGGCGGCGCCAGCGGTTCCTGCATCAGGTCGGGGTGCATCCGGTCTGTGTTGACCGCTGGATCTGGATTGCCGGCGGGTACGCGCTGGAGGCGACCGCCAGCTATGCGGTGGAGCAGCACACCGGCATGAAGCTGCTGTTCGAACAGATGATCCGGGATATCACCGTGGACCCGGCCGTGCTGGACGGCACGTCCGTCGCCGACTTGGAGATCAAGGATCTGGACCGCATTGCCCCCCGGGAGCCCCGGCGCGATGAGTTTGCGTCCCGTTGGCTGGGCACCGACGTCGAGGACCTGTCCGGGGTTGCCGGCGCCCAGCCGTACCGCGAAACGGGGGCAGTATTTCCGATTGCCTCCCTTGAACTGCTGGATACCCTCGCGGACAGGGCCCGGCTGGGCCGGTTCCAGCGGAAGGAAGCCGCCGCGCGGCAGCTGCAGTCTGCCGGGCTGCTCACAGCGGAGGGCACGCTGACCTCTGCCGGCGAGCAGTTCCTGACACCCACCCGCGTGAGTGATGCAACGTTCCTGGTGGACGCTGCGGACGGGGCCGGGGGATCGGTGATGCAGGCGTGGATCGGAGGCGGCCTTGCGAAGGTGACAACGGCGCCGTCGCTGTTTTCCGGCTCCCGTGCATCCGGTCCGGAGCTGGGTTCCGACGAGTTGTTCGTTCGCCTCATCCAGGCCAATGCCGTACCGAAGCTGATAGCGGACTGGGCGGGTTTGTCCCCGGCCTGGAGCCTCCCACACGCGCCGCTGCTCCTGCCGAAGCAACATTATCTGGCCCGTCTGGGGGACGCGGGGACCATTGCTCCCAAGGACCTGGACGAGGGCGGAACACGGATGTGGAAGCAGCCGTGGACGCAGTGGCAGGTGGTGGAGGAGCGCACGGGCGGATGGTTCGGATGGGTGAATGCGGGGCCCGCTGGCCAGTACCGGCTGACGCCCGGCCAGGGGGATAACGTCTGCCTGGAGCCGATGTCCTCCGCCGTCGTCTGGGACGTGCTGGTCCGGTTCATCCATGCCTCCGTGGAGGGCGCCCCGCTCCTGCTTCCGGAAGTGCCGGGTTTCAACGGCTAGGCGAAATACACGCCGATCCGGTTGCCCTCGATTTCCTCGATCCGGATATCGATGTCATAGATGTCCTTCAGGACCTCGGGCCGCATGATTTCCGCCGGCGGGCCCTGATGGACCAGGCGGCCTTCGCACATGGCGATGATGTCGTCGGAGTAGCAGGACGCGAAGTTGATGTCGTGGATGACCAGCACCACCGTCTTGCCGAAGTCGTCGGTGAGCCGGCGCAGCAGCCGCATCATTTCCACCGAGTGCTTCATGTCCAGGTTGTTCAGCGGCTCATCCAGCAGCAGGTAGTCGGTGTCCTGCGCCAGCACCATGGCGATGAATGCGCGCTGGCGCTGGCCGCCGGAGAGCTCGTCCACGAACTTGTCCGCCAGGGCGGTCAGGTCCAGGTACTCCATGGCGGTGTCGATGTGGACCTTGTCCTCCGGGCCGGGGCGTCCGCCGTTGTGCGGGTAGCGGCCGAAACCGACCAGGTCCCGCACGGTCAGCCGGACGGTGAGCTGGTTGTCCTGGCGCAGGATCGCCATTTTGCGGGCGAGGTCGCGGCCGGGGGCGGACACGACGTCGAGCCCGTCCACCGTGACCGTCCCCGAGTCCATCCCCAGCAGCCGGCTGATCATGGAGAGCAGCGTGGATTTCCCGGCGCCGTTGGGGCCGATGATGGACGTGATGCCGCCTTCCTTGATCTCGCAGCTGACCCCGTCCACCACGACGGCGGATGAGTAGCGCTTGGTCACGCCGGAAACGGTAATCATGATGCGGGGCCTTTCGGGCGTTGCAGCGGGGACGCGGTCATTTCACCGATCCCCGCAGGAGCAGGATGAGGAAGACGATGCCGCCCACGAATTCGATGACGATGCTCAGGGCGGTATCGAAATCGAAGATCCGCTCCAGCACCAGCTGGCCGCCCACCAGGGCAATGATGCCCAGGAGCACGGCTATCGGCAGGACAGCGGCGTGTCGGAAGTGGGCGCACAGCTGGTAGGCGAGGGACGCGACGAGCAGTCCGAAGAACGTCACCGGGCCCACCAGTGCGGTGGAGACGGCCACCAGTACGGAGCAGATCACCAGGGTGGCGGTGACCGCGCGTTTGTGGTCGACGCCGAGGTTGATCGCCGTCTCCCGTCCCAGCGCCAGGACATCGAAGGAGTGGCGCATGCGCCAGGCAATGACGGACACTGCGGCGACGGCCACGGCGGAGTAACCCAGCAGTCCGGCGTCCACGTTGTTGAAGCTGGCGAAGAACAGGTCCTGCAGGATGATGAATTCGCTCGGGTCGATCAGCCGCTGCAGCAGCGAGGAAAAGCCGCGGAACATGGTGCCGAAGACAATGCCCACCAGCAGCATCAGGTGCAGCGATTTTCCGCCGCCGGTGAAGAGCCACCGGTAGAGCAGGAACGAGAATCCCACCATCAGCAGCACCTCGAGGGCGAAGCGGACGGGGGCACCCAGGGACAGCAGGGCTCCGCCGCCCAGCGCGAAAACCAGGACGGTCTGGATCAGCACGTAGAGTGCGTCGAAGCCCATGATCGAGGGGGTGAGGATCCGGTTGGCGGTGACCGTCTGGAACAGCACGGTGGAGACGCCGACGGCGTAGGCCACCAGGATCATCGAACCCACCTTCACGGCCCGGCGGGGCAGGATGTAGCCCAGGTTGCCGCGCAGTTCGATGGTCATGAACACCGTCACGAGGACGGCGGCGACCACGCCCAGGGTGATGATCCAGAATGCTGCCGGTACGGACCGGACCGGCCGGCGCCGGTGTTCGGTCACCGCTGCGGGCAGGGCACTGGGGGAGGCTTCAGGCACGGGAACCCCGTTTGCGCAGGAGGAGGTACAGGAAAATGACGCTGCCGACGGCGGAAACCACCACGCCCACGGGAATTTCATAGGGGTAGCGGATGGTGCGTCCGATGATGTCGCACACCAGGACGAATCCCGCACCGAAGACCGCTACCCAGGGGACGGCCCGGCGCACGTTGTCGCCGATCAGCAGGGAAACCAGGTTGGGCACGATCAGGCCGAGGAAGGGAATGGACCCCACATTGACCACCACCACGGCGCTGATCAGCGAGACGATGACCAGTCCCAGGGCCATCACCCGGTTGTAGTTCAGCCCCAGGTTGGTGGTGAAGTCCTGTCCCATGCCCGCTACGGTGAAGCGGTCGGCCGCGAGGTAGCCGACCAGCGCCAGTGCCCCCACGATCCACAGGAGCTCGTAGCGGCCCCGCAGGACGCCGGAGAAGTCGCCGATCATCCAGCTGTTGAGGGTCTGCAGCAGGTCCGTGCGGTAGGCGAAAAACGTGGTGACGGCGGAAATGACCCCGCCCAGCATGATGCCCACCAGGGGGACGATCAGGGTGTTGCGCAGCGGTATCCGGCGCAGCACCAGCAGGAACAGCGCGGTGCCGGCGGCGGCGAACACGGCGGCCGTGGACATTTTCAGGAACATGGACGCGCCGGGCAGCAGGACGGTCACGGCCAGGATGCCCAGCTGGGCCGATTCGACCGTTCCCACCGTGGAGGGTTCAACGAACTTGTTGCGGGCCATGAGCTGCATGATGAGGCCGGCAATGCTCAGCGCCACACCCGCCAGGATGATGCTCAGCGTGCGCGGCAGCTGGCTGGCCCAGAACAGCATGCGCGTGGTGGGGTCACCGCCGAGCAGTGAGGACAGCGACAGGTCGCCCACGCCTACGAAGAGGCTCACGGCGGCGAGGACAACGACGGCGCCGGCACCGGCGGCAAGTCCGGCTGCGGAACGCACAAAGCGCCGCCGTTCCGTGGAAGCGGCGGCGGGCGCGGGTGCCGGGTGTTTGGCGGGCACGGCGGTGGCGGTCATAGGGAGTCCAGTTCCTCCGCGGCCCGGCACGGGTGCCGGGCCGCGGAGTGTGAAGAAGTGCGGCTAGAGAGCGTCGTGGATGGTGGAAACCATGGTCTCCACGTTGTTCAGGCCGTAGCCGACCAGGTACCAGCTGGCGGAATCCAGCATGGTGATCTTGCCGTTCTGTGCAGCCTTGGTGCTCTGGACCAGCTCGTTGTCCAGCACGGCGGAGGCAGCCTGTCCGGATTCGCCCACGGCCACGTCGCGGTCAATCACGAACAGGTGGTCCGGGTTGGTGTCGGCGATGTAGTTGAAGGAGACGGACTCGCCGTGGGTGCCTTCGGACTTCACTTCGGAGGCCGGTTCCACGCCGAGCACGTCGTGGACGATGCCGAAGCGGGAGCCGGCGCCGTAGGCGGTCATTTCGCCGCCGCTCGTCATCACGATCAGGCCGTTGCCCGCATCTGCAGCCAGCGTCTTGGTGTCCTCGACCTTGCCGTCAAGGGCGGAGAGCTTCTCTTCGACGAGGTCTTCCTTGTCGAAGATCTTCCCGATGGTCCGGGTGTTTTCCTCGAAGGAGTTCCACGCATCGGCGTTGTCCACGCTCAGGTCGATGGTCGGGGCAATCTTGCTCAGTTCCCCGTAGGAGTCGGCAACGCGGCCGGAAATGATGATCAGGTCCGGAGCCTCGGCGCTGATGGCCTCGAAGTCCGGCTCCTTCATGCTGCCGATCTTGGTGACGTCGTCGGCACCGTATTTGGAAAGGCTCTCGGGGAAGTTGGCGGCCGGTACGCCGTCGACGTCGATGTCGAGGGCGTCCATGGTATCGAGCGCGCCGAGGTCGAAGGTGTAGACGGTTTCCGGGTTCACCGGAACTTCGGTGCTGCCCTGGGCGTGCTCAACCGTCACGGTTGAGGCCTGTGTGGCCTCGGCATCGGCTTCTGCTGCATCGGTGGAGCAGGCGCTGAGCGCAAGGAGGGACACAAGGGCAGTGCCGGCCAGCAGGCGGGACTTGGTGATCATGGGGGCTCCGGTAAGAGTCGATGTACCCGTTCAGGGAATAGGGCACAGAAATGTTTTCTAATGATGCGCGCAGATGAAAACTATCGGGTTAGGTGAGCCTAAGCAAATCCCGTGTCGGGAGATATCGGCCCTTCACGGGTCGGGGCGGCGGCCTTGGACGGTGTGCCTGGAGGCGTGGCGCGCCATGGACCCCTGTCCGGCGCTGGCACTCACCTTGACCGAGTGCTAACCGTTGCATAAAGTCTGACTTAGCACTCCGAACGTGAGGGTGCTAACTCCCGAAGGGACAGCGCGAACCGGCACCGCGACGACGGCCAGCGCCAACCGACGGCCCCATTCCGTTAGAAACTACGCAAAGGAGAGCCCGAGTGTCGGTCTCTATTAAGCCCCTTGAAGATCGTATTGTTGTCCGCCCGCTCGAAGCCGAGCAGACCACTGCTTCCGGCCTCGTTATCCCGGACACTGCCAAGGAAAAGCCCCAGGAGGGCGAAGTAGTTGCAGTTGGACCCGGCCGCGTTGACGACAACGGCAACCGCGTTCCGGTTGACGTTGCCGAAGGCGACGTAGTCATCTACTCCAAGTACGGCGGAACCGAAGTCAAGCACGGTGGCCAGGAGTACCTGGTGCTGTCCGCCCGCGACGTGCTGGCCGTCGTCGTAAAGTAGTTCCCCCTGAAAACCCCGGCCACAATCCTGGCCGGGGTTTTCTGATGTAGGTGCAGATGTAGTTGTCGGAAAGGACACACACATGGCAAAGCAGTTGGAGTTCAATGACTCCGCCCGTCGATCGCTGGAAGCCGGCGTCGATAAGCTCGCCAACGCGGTCAAGGTGACCCTCGGCCCGCGCGGCCGCAACGTCGTCCTGGCCAAGACCTGGGGCGCTCCCACCATCACCAACGACGGCGTCACGATTGCCCGCGAAGTCGAGCTCGATGACCCGTACGAAAACCTTGGTGCACAGCTGGCCAAGGAAGTAGCCACCAAGACCAACGATGTTGCCGGTGACGGCACCACCACCGCTACCGTCCTGGCCCAGGCCCTGGTGAAGGAAGGCCTGCGCAACGTAGCCGCCGGAGCCGCTCCGGCCCAGCTCAAGCGCGGCATCGAGGTGTCCGTGGACGCCGTTGCCAAGCGGCTGCTGGAAAACGCCAAGCCGGTTGAAGGCAACCAGGTGGCCCACGTGGCCGCCATCTCCGCGCAGAGCACCGAGATCGGTGAACTGCTCGCCCAGGCCTTCGACACCGTCGGCAAGGACGGCGTGATCACCATCGAGGAATCCTCCTCGACGCAGACCGAACTGGCCATCACCGAGGGCATGCAGTTCGACAAGGGCTACCTCTCCCCGTACTTCGTCACGGACCCGGAGCGCCAGGAAGCGGTGCTCGAAGATGCACTGATCCTGATCAACTCCGGCAAGATCTCCTCGGTTGCCGAGTTCCTGCCGCTGCTGGAAAAGGCGCTGCAGGCCTCCAAGCCGCTGTTCATCATTGCCGAAGACGTCGACGGCGAGGCCCTGTCCACGCTGGTGGTCAACAAGATCCGCGGCACGCTGAACGTGGTTGCCGTCAAGGCTCCGGGCTTCGGTGACCGCCGCAAGGCCATGATGCAGGACATTGCGACCCTCACCGGTGCGCAGGTGGTCAGCCCCGACCTCGGCCTGAAGCTGGACCAGGTCGGACTGGAGGTCCTGGGCTCCGCCCGCCGGATCACCGTCACCAAGGACAACACCACCATTGTTGACGGCGCCGGCTCCGAAGCCGACGTCGCCGACCGCGTGGCGCAGATCCGTGCCGAGATCGAGCGCACGGATTCGGACTGGGACCGCGAGAAGCTGCAGGAACGCCTGGCCAAGCTCTCCGGCGGCATCGGCGTCATCCGCGTCGGCGCAGCCACCGAAGTTGAGCTGAAGGAAAAGAAGCACCGCATCGAAGATGCAGTGTCCTCCACCCGTGCAGCCCTCGAGGAAGGCATCGTGGCCGGCGGCGGTTCCGCGCTGGTCCACGCCTCGCAGGCACTGGACACCGATCCGGAGGTGCTGAAGCTGGAAGGCGACGCCGCCACCGCCGTCGGGCTGGTGCGCCGTGCCCTGGCCCAGCCGCTGCGCTGGATTGCCGAGAATGCCGGCTCCGAAGGCATGGTCGTTGTCGCCAAGGTTGGTGAGCTGAAGGTCAACAACGGCTTCAACGCCGCCACCGGCGAGTACGAAGACCTGATTGCCGCCGGCATCATCGACCCGGTCAAGGTCACCCGTTCGGCCCTGCGCAACGCCGCCTCGATTGCTTCGCTGGTGCTCACCACCGAAGCCCTCGTGGTGGAGAAGCCGGCCGAAGACGACGAAGACCACGGCCACCAGCACTAGCAGGTAAGCCGCCTCGTCAGGCACCAAGCCCCGCCCTGGAAACCTTTCCGCGGCGGGGCTTTGTGCTGTCCGGCTGCGGGAGCCGGCGCCGCAGCCGGTAAGCTCTTTCGGTTGTTTGTTCCACAATCTGAAAGGGCACCGGGTGCCGGAGAAACACACGCAGGACCGGACCGGGGGAACGCCCGACACCACGGCGGAGCGGCGGTACCGGCCGGAAGTGCAGGGCCTGCGCGCCCTGGCAGTGCTGCTGGTGGTGGTGTACCACGTGTGGCTGGACCGGGTGTCCGGCGGCGTGGACATCTTCCTGCTGGTTTCCGCGTTCCTGCTGACCGGTTCCTTTGCCCGGAAGGTGGAGGCGGGCGGCCCGCTGCAGTTGGGCCGGTACTGGCTGCACCTCTTCCAGCGCCTGCTGCCGTCCGTGGCCGTTGTCCTTCTGGCCGTGCTGGCGGCAGCCCGCCTGCTGCTGCCCGCCAGTGACTGGGGCGGCATCTTCCAGCAGGCGTGGTCCTCGCTCTTCTATGTGCAGAACTGGACGCTGGCCAACAGTTCCGTGGACTACTACGCCCGTGACCACAGCAGCGCCAGCCCGCTGCAGCACTTCTGGTCCCTCTCGGTCCAAGGCCAGGTATTCATTCTCTGGCCCCTGCTTTTTGCCGCTGCGGCCGCAGCCGCGGCCGCCTTCGGGTGGCGTTACCGGCTGGTCCTGCTGGGCGTTTTCGGTACCGTTTTCTCAGCCTCGCTGGTTTTTTCCATCTGGGAAACCGCCACCAACCAGGCCTATGCCTACTTCGATACCCGCACCCGCCTGTGGGAGTTTGCGCTCGGCTCGCTGCTGGCCCTGGCGCTGCCGTACCTTCGCCCGCGGCGCCTGGCCAGGATCCTGATGGGCTGGACCGGCGTCGCCGGAATGCTCAGCTGCGGTTTGCTGCTGCAGGTCCAGCAGCAGTTCCCGGGCTACATAGCCCTGTGGCCGCTGCTGTCCGCCGCACTGATCATCGCGGCGGGGGAAACCGGCAGCCGCGCCGGAGCGGACCGCTTCCTGTCCTCGCCCGCGCTGGTGAAGCTGGGCAACAACTCCTACGGCCTCTACCTGTGGCACTGGCCGGTGCTGGTCCTCTGGCTGGTGTATTCCGGCCAGGACGCCGCGGGCCTGGCCGACGGCGCGGCAGTGGTTGCGGTATCCCTGGTCCTGGCCGTGCTGAGCACCCGGTTCGTGGAAAAACCGCTGCGCAACCGGAGATGGAGCGCAGCCGGGCGCTGGCGTTCCGCCGTCGTTATTGCCGCGTTGCTGGCGGTGGTCGCCGCCCCGCTGTCCGCCTGGCAGCGCCAGGTGCACTCGAACCAGATCAAGGTCATGAGCCAGGGCGTCGCGGACAACCCGGGAGCCCTCGCTCTGGATCCGGCCTTCGTGCAGGCAGCGTCCACGGAAGCGGTGCTCAAACCTTCCGTCAGCGGTGTGGGCAAGGAATGGGCAGACTTCGACGGGGCGTGCGCGCCGGAGTATGCGCCAACCGATCCGCTGCTGGAAAAGTGCCTGGAGATCGGTTCGGCCGAAACCGCCGTGCGCACCATCGTGGTGCTGGGGGACTCCCACGCCCAGCAGTGGATGGCGGCGATGGGGCCGGTGGCGGAGACCAACAACTGGCACCTGGTCACCGTGCTGAAGCCCGGCTGCCGTTACGGGGCCGAGGTGCCTGAACGAAGTGACGAGTGCAACGCCTTCAACGCCGCGGCCGCCCGCTATGTCCTGGACACGGCCCCGGACGGCGTTTTCACCGTGGCATCGCTCACAAGGGAAAGCTCCCCGGACGAGATTCTGGTCCCGGGCTATGACGAGGGAATCCGGCCGTTCGCCGAGGCCGGCATCGATGTCATTGCGCTGCGCGACAATCCGCGTTTTGAGTACGACATGGTCAAATGCCTCGAAAGCCACCAGCTCGACGCTGAAAGCTGCGCCCTTCCGCGCAGCCGGGTGCTGGCACCCGTTTCACCGCTGGAGGGCTTGTCCGCGCGGATTCCTGGGACCGCCGCGGTGGACATGAGCGACCAGCTGTGCACGCAGGAGCAGTGCCCGGGCATCGTGGGCAACATGCTGGTGTACATGGACCACGACCACCTGGGCAAGACCTACCTGAAGACCACGGCGCGGGTGCTGTCCCAGCGCATTCTGGCCGCGACCGGCTGGGATGGCGTTCCCGTCCCGGCAGAAGGATACGAACCGCTGGAATAGGGGGATGGCCTCTTTCGTTTTAGGATAGGTACAGGCTAAATCGGGCCTTTTCCTTCCTCTCATCCCCCCGAAAGAGGCGCAGCTTTGAGTCAGCAGTACCCAGAACATGATCCGTTCGGCTTCGTCGGCCTGACCTACGACGACGTCCTCCTGCTGCCTGGCCCGACGGACGTCATCCCCTCCGAGGCGGACACCAGCTCACGCCTCTCCAAGCGCATCACCGTGCAGACTCCGCTGCTCTCGGCCGCCATGGATACCGTCACCGAGTCCCGCATGGCCATCGCCATGGCCCGCCAGGGCGGCCTCGGCGTGATCCACCGGAACCTGTCCATCGCGGACCAGGCGGAGCACGTGGACCGGGTCAAGCGCAGCGAATCGGGCATGATCACCAACCCGGTCACCATTTCCCCCGGAGCCACCCTGCGCGAACTCGATGACCTGTGCGCGCATTTCCGCGTCTCCGGCCTGCCGGTGGTCGATGAGGAAAACACCCTGCTGGGCATCGTCACCAACCGCGACACGCGTTTCATCCCCGTGTCCGAGTACCCGAACCGCAAGGTCGAGGAAGTGATGACGCGGATGCCGCTCATCACCGGCCGGGTGGGGATCAGCGCCGAGGAAACCGTTGAGCTGCTGGGAAAGAACCGCATTGAGAAGCTGCCGCTGGTGGACGACAACGGCAAGCTGCAGGGACTGATCACGGTCAAGGACTTCGACAAGGCCGAGCAGTACCCGCTGGCCACGAAGGATGACGAAGGCCGGCTGCGCGTCGGTGCGGCCATCGGTTTCTTCGGTGACGGCTACGAGCGCGCCATGGCCATGGTGGAGGCCGGCGTCGACATCCTGGTGGTGGACACCGCCAACGGCCACAGCGCGGGCGTGCTGGAAATGATTGCCCGCCTCAAGAAGGATCCGGCAGCCGCGCACGTGGACATCATCGGCGGCCAGGCCGCCACCCGCGAAGGTGCCCAGGCCCTGATTGATGCCGGCGCGGATGCCATCAAGGTAGGCGTGGGCCCCGGCTCCATCTGCACCACCCGCGTGGTGGCCGGTGTCGGCGTTCCGCAGATTACCGCCATCTACGAAGCCTCCAAGGCTGCCATCCCCGCCGGAGTCCCGCTTATTGCGGACGGCGGCCTGCAGTACTCGGGCGACATCGGCAAGGCCATCGTGGCCGGCGCCGACACCGTGATGCTGGGCGGGCTGCTGGCCGGCTCCGCCGAAAGCCCGGGCGACCTGGTGTTCGTGAACGGCAAGCAGTTCAAGTCCTACCGCGGCATGGGCTCCCTCGGCGCCATGCAGTCCCGCGGCAAGAACACCTCCTACTCCAAGGACCGCTACTTCCAGGCCGACGTGCCCAGCGACGAGAAGCTGATCCCGGAAGGCATCGAAGGCCAGGTGCCGTACCGCGGCCCGCTTTCAGCCGTGGCACACCAGCTGGTGGGCGGCCTGCGCCAGACCATGTTCTACACCGGCGCACGCACCATCCCCGAGCTGAAGGCCAAGGGCAAGTTTGTCCGCATCACGCCCGCCGGCCTCAAGGAATCCCACCCGCACGACATCATGATGACGGTCGAAGCCCCGAACTACGGTTCGCGCCGCTAGGCAGCCCGCCCGTCCGCCAAAGGCAGCCGCCGCGCTACTGCGCTGCGGCTGCCTTTTGCTTTCCGGTCTTTTACTGCGGGTGCCGGACACTTTAAGGCAGCGCGCGCCTGCTGGGATAACCTAGGGAGCGTGAGTAACGAGATTGAAATTGGCCGTGGCAAGCAAGGGCGCAGAGCCTACTCCCTGGATGATGTGGCAATCGTGCCCTCGCGGCGTACCCGCGACCCGCAGGATGTCTCGATCAACTGGCAGATAGACGCCTATCAGTTCGAGATGCCGGTTATCGGCGCGCCGATGGACTCGGTAATGTCCCCGGCTTCCGCCATTGCCCTGGGCAAGCTGGGCGGGCTGGGCGTACTGAACCTTGAAGGCCTCTGGACCAGGTACGAAGACCCGCAGCCGCTGCTGGACGAAATTGCCGAGCTGAGCCGCGACAACTTCAACCCCGCCGCCACCCGCCGCCTGCAGGAAATCTACGACGCACCCATCCGCGCCGAACTGATCAGCTCCCGGCTGGCCGAGATGCGGGAGGCGGGCGTGACCGTGGCGGGATCGCTCACGCCGCAGCGCACCCAGCAGTTCTACAAGACGGTCCTGGCCGCCGGCGTCGACGTGTTCGTTATCCGCGGCACCACGGTCTCGGCCGAGCACGTGTCCAAGAACGTGGAACCCCTGAACCTGAAGCAGTTCATCTACGAACTGGACGTCCCGGTCATTGTCGGCGGAGCCGCCGGCTACACCCCGGCCCTGCACCTGATGCGCACCGGCGCGGCCGGCGTCCTGGTCGGCTTCGGCGGCGGTGCCACCACCACCACCCGCCGCGCCCTGGGCATCCACGCCCCCATGGCCACCGCTATTTCGGACATTGCCGAGGCCCGCCGGGACTACATGGACGAGTCCGGCGGCCGGTACGTGCACGTTATTGCCGACGGCGGCATGGGTACCAGCGGCGACATCATCAAGGCTTTCGCCATGGGGGCCGACGCCGTGATGCTCGGCTCTGCGCTGGCCCGTGCCGAAGAAGCACCGGGCCAGGGCTGGCACTGGGGGCAGGAAGCACACCACAGCGAACTGCCGCGCGGCGACAGGGTCCGGCTGGACACCGTGGGACCGCTGAAGGAAGTCCTCTGGGGTCCCTCGCACCACACCAACGGCACCTCCAACCTGATGGGCGCCCTGCGCCGGGCCATGGCCACCACCGGCTATTCGGACCTGAAGGCATTCCAGCGTATTGAGGTGCTGGTTTCCCCGTACCAGTACAACCTTTAATTACCGGCGGGCTTTGCCTAGAGTGGAAGCAGTTACGGCAGGACCCTAGAGAGGAACCGGCACCATGTCTGCAGACGCCCTGAGTCCCGAGTACCGCACCGAAGCCATGGACAGGCTTCGGGCCACGTCACAGCCCGGCAATGAACTGGACATCCTGATTGTGGGCGGTGGCGTGGTGGGCGCCGGAGCGGCGCTCGACGCCGTCACCCGGGGACTCAAGGTGGGCATGGTGGAAGCCCGTGACTGGGCCTCCGGAACCTCGTCGCGGTCCTCCAAGCTCATCCATGGCGGCCTGCGCTACCTGGAGATGCTGGACTTCGCACTGGTGCAGGAAGCGCTGAAGGAGCGCGGACTGCTGCTGCAGCGCATCGCGCCGCACCTGGTGAAGCCGGTGGCGTTCCTGTATCCGCTGACCAAGCGGTTCATCGAGCGGCCCTATGTGGGGGCCGGCATTTTCCTGTACGACACCATGGGCATGACCTCGGGCAACTCCCGGGGCGTGCCCATGCAGAAGCACCTGACCCGCCGGCAGACCCTGCGCATGGCCCCGAGCCTGAAGGACGACGCCATGGTCGGCGCCATCCGCTACTACGACGGCCAGGTCGATGACGCGCGGTACGTCGCGAACATGGCCCGCACCGCGGCGCACTACGGAGCAGCAGTGGTGAACCGGCTCGCCGTCGTCGATTTCCTGCGCGAGGGGGAGCGGGTGGTCGGTGCCCGGGTCCGGGACCAGGAAACCGGCGCGGAGTTCGACATTGCCGCCAGCCAGGTGGTCAACGCCACCGGCGTATGGACGGACGAAACCCAGGCCATGGTCACTGAGCGCGGCCAATTGAAGGTCCGTGCCTCCAAGGGCGTGCACCTGGTGGTGCCGAAGGACCGGATCCAGTCCACGGTGGGCATGATCCTGCGGACGGAGAAATCCGTGCTGTTCGTTATCCCCTGGGGGCGGCACTGGATCGTCGGGACCACGGATACCGATTGGAACCTCGACAAGGCCCACCCTGCCGCCACGTCGGCGGACATCGACTACATCCTCGAGCATGTGAACCTGGTGCTGAAGACCCCGTTGACGCGCGAGGACGTGGAGGGTGTCTACGCCGGCCTGCGGCCGCTGCTGGCCGGCGAAAACGATTCCACGGCCAAGCTGTCCCGCGAACACGTGGTGGCACACCCCGTGCCCGGCCTGGTGGTGGTGGCCGGCGGCAAGTGGACCACCTACCGGGTGATGGCCAAGGACGCCGTGGACGAGGCGGCCCGCGCCTTGGACGAAAAGGTGCCCGAGAGCTGCACGCAGACCATCCCGCTGCTGGGCGCGGTCGGCTACAAGGCCGCCTGGAACCGCCGGCACCGCACCGCCGACGAGTACGGCGTGCATGTGGCCCGGGTGGAGCACCTGCTCAACCGGTACGGTTCCATGGCCTACGACGTGCTGGACCTGATCAAGGCGGATTCCGCCCTGGCCGAGCCGCTGCCCGGCGCCGACGACTATCTGCGGGCCGAGGTGGTGTACGCCACCACGCACGAAGGTGCCCGGCATGTGGAAGACGTGCTGGCCCGGCGCACCCGGATCTCCATCGAAACCTGGGACCGCGGGGTTTCCGCCGCTCCGGTGGTCGCCGAGCTGATGGCGCCGCTGCTGGACTGGGACCTGGAACGGGTGGGAAGCGAAGTGGCCCACTACGTGGCCCGGGTGGAAGCCGAACGCCTGAGCCAGGAACAGCCCGACGACAAGAGTGCGGACGCCGCCCGGCTGGCGGCTGAAGACATCGCCCCTCGAATCTAGGCGGCAGCAGCAGACCTTGAGCAATACAGAACTGTCCCTGAACGAATCCGGTGCGGTGCTCACCGAACCCGCGCTGGTAATCCTGGAAATGGAAGCGGCGGACCGCTACGACGCCGCCGCGCAACTGGCCGAGCGGCTCCACCGCACCGGGCGGATCAGTAACCTGGACGGGTTCCTGGAACAGGTCAAGGCGCGTGAACACCAGATGGCCACCGGCCTGCCCGGCGGGATCGGCCTGCCGCATGCCCGCAGCGAGTACGTCCGGGAAACCTCCATTGCCGTGGGCATCACCCGGTACGGCCACAGCGTGGACTTCGGCGCGTCCGACGGTCCGGCCACCGTGATCCTGCTCATCGCCACCCCCGCCGCGTCCTACTCCCAGCACCTGGAGGTCCTGGCCACCATCGCCCGGTCCCTGTTCCGGCCCTCCTTCCGGGATTCCCTGCGCCGGGCCAACGATGAAGAGGTCATTTCCGAACTGATTAACTCCTCCCTGGTGTTCTTCGACCATTAGGGCCCCACCGGCGGCATTGGGTTTTCTACAGCCGGACGAAGTACCGTTAACCCGTGCTCAAAACTGCCTTGCAGCCGCGTTGGATCGCCGGACTGCTCTTTGCCCTGGTCATTTCGACCGTTTTTGTGCTGTTGAGCCAGTGGCAGTTCTCCAGCGCCGAATCCGATGAGCCCGCCGTTCCCCGGGCCACTGAAGACGTCCGTCCGCTGACCGAATCCTTCACCCCCGGCAAGCCGATCTTCGAGTCCGAAGCGGACCAGATGGTCTCCCTGACCGGGTCCTTCGAACCGGACAAATCGGTGATCGTGGACCAGCGGCTGCAGGACGGCGAAGAGGGCTACTGGGTGGTCACCGCCTTCAAGGTGGACGGTGCCCCGGGCGGCGAAGTCATTCCCGTTGTCCGCGGCTGGGTGGCGGAGCCCGGCGACGCCGAACCCGCTCCCGAGGGCAAGGCCGCCGTCGTCGGCCGCCTGCTGCCCTCCGAAGCGCCGCTGGCGCAGACGCCCGTCCAGGGCCGCGTTCCCTCCCTGTCCACTGCCGAGCTGGTCAATCTCTGGGACACCCCCTCGTACTCTGCCTTCGTCACCGCCCACGAGCTCACGGTCGACGGCGCGGCGCCGGACACCGGCAGCATGGAGGCCGTGCGGGTGGACGCGCAGCCGGAAGAGACCCCGGTGAACTGGCTCAACATTTTCTATGCCCTGGAATGGATTGTCTTCGCCGGTTTCTCCGTCTTCCTGTGGTGGCGCCTGGTGGCCGACGACTACCGCCTCAGCCTCGAGGAGGACGAATACGAGGACGAGTACGACGACGATGAACCCGACACCGAACCCGAACACCCCAGCAGCGAGGTAACCAAGTGAGCGAATCCACAGGCACCGCCAAGGCAAGCCCGAAGAAAAAGAAGCGCCGGTTCGGCGGAACGCACGCCCAGATCCGGTCGGCGCTGAAGTTCTACAAGGTGTTTTCCTACGTCACGGGCATCCTGCTGCTGGCCCTGGTGGTGGAGATGATCGCCAAGTACGGTTTCAACACCGAAATCATCGTCGGCAGTGTCAACCTCTCCATCGGGGTGCTGATCCTGCACGGCTGGATGTACGTGGTCTACCTGCTCTCCGACTTCCGGCTCTGGCAGCTGATGCGCTGGCCGTTCTCCAAGTTCATCCTCATCGCCCTCGGCGGCGTTGTGCCGTTCCTCTCCTTTGTGGTGGAGGGGCGGGTCCACAAGCAGGTGCTGGCCGAGCTCGAAGCGCATCCTGAAGCGGCCAAGCGCTACTGACCGGCACCCCGGGGCGGCACCCCGGCCGTGCATCAGACGCCGGCCGGTGTGCATGCGCGGCGGCAGGCCGACTATCCTTGGAACGTGACTAATCCCGCGACTGACCCCATTGAAGAGCGGCCCGTCCTTGTTGTGGACTACGGAGCACAGTACGCCCAGTTGATTGCCCGCCGGGTGCGCGAAGCCGACGTCTACTCCGAGGTGGTTCCCCACACCTACAGCACCGAGCAGCTGCTGGCGAAGAATCCCGCTGCCATCATCCTGTCCGGCGGCCCCTCCAGCGTTTACGCCGAAGGCGCCCCCAAGGTACAGACCGACCTGTTCGAATCCGGTGTCCCCGTGTTCGGCATCTGCTACGGCTTCCAGGCCATGGCCGCCGCCCTGGGCGGCAAGGTGGCCAAGACCGGCCTGCGTGAGTACGGTTCCACCGACGCCCGCGTGGTGGGCGGTGCCCGCTCCATCCTCGAGGGAACCCCCGAGGAGCAGAACACCTGGATGAGCCACGGCGACAGCGTCCAGGAAGCACCTGAGGGCTTCGATGTGCTGGCCAGCACCGCCGGCGCCCCCGTGGCGGCTTTCGCCAACGAGGAGAAGGGCCTCTACGGTGTGCAGTGGCACCCCGAGGTCAAGCACTCCGCCCACGGCCAGGCCGTGCTGGAGAACTTCCTGTTCAAGGGAGCCAAGCTCGAACGCAGCTGGACCACCGGCAACATTGTCGAAGAGCAGGTTGCCCGCATCCGCGCCCAGGTCGGAAACTCCCGGGTGATCTGCGGCCTGTCCGGCGGCGTTGACTCCGCCGTTGCCGCGGCCCTGGTGCAGCGCGCCGTCGGCGACCAGCTGACCTGTGTCTTCGTCGACCACGGCCTGCTGCGCGAAGGCGAGGCAGAGCAGGTGGAACGCGACTTCGTGGCAGCCACCGGCGTCAACCTCTACGTGGCCAACGAACAGGAACGCTTCCTGTCCGCCCTGGCCGGCGTCTCCGACCCCGAGACCAAGCGCAAGATCATCGGCCGCGAATTCATCCGCGCGTTCGAAGAGGCTGAGCGGGCCATCATGGCCAAGGCCGAGGCAGAGGGCGAGCCCATCCGCTTCCTGGTGCAGGGCACCCTGTACCCCGACGTCGTCGAGTCCGGCGGCGGCGAAGGCGCAGCCAACATCAAGAGCCACCACAATGTGGGCGGGCTGCCCGAGGACATGAAGTTCGAACTGGTGGAGCCCCTGCGGGCGCTCTTCAAGGACGAGGTCCGCGCCGTGGGCGCCGAACTCGGCCTGCCGGCCGAAATCGTAGGGCGCCAGCCCTTCCCCGGCCCCGGCCTGGGTATCCGCATTGTCGGCGAGGTCACCAAGGAGCGCCTGGACCTGCTGCGCCGCGCAGACGCGATTGCCCGTGCCGAGCTGACCGCAGCCGGTTTGGACAACGACGTCTGGCAGATGCCGGTGGTCCTGCTGGCCGACGTGCGCAGCGTGGGCGTGCAGGGCGACGGCCGTACCTACGGCCACCCCATTGTGCTCCGCCCGGTATCCAGCGAGGACGCCATGACGGCGGACTGGTCACGCCTGCCGTATGACCTGCTGGCACGCATCTCCAACCGGATCACCAACGAGGTGGACGGAATCAACCGGGTGGTGCTGGACGTCACCAGCAAGCCGCCGGGAACGATCGAGTGGGAATAGCGTAAAGACAAAGGGGACGGCCGATTCCGGCCGTCCCCTTTGTCATCCCCCTTGCCGTCCCCCGCGTTGCTATGTTCGGGAAACCGGGCCCGACGCGATAGTTTTGAACGTATGCCGATTTGGTCGAAAACGCGCGGAAGTGCAGAAAAGAGGGCACTAGTGTCTGAGCAGAATACCGGGGAGAATCCCTCGGACTTCCTGCTGCCGTGGCTGGGACAATTGGGACAGCACGCCGGAACGGACACCTTGCTGCATTTCACCCCCTCCGCGGCGAACAGCATCGACCTGACGCACGCGCATCCTTCCGGCCTGGCCCAGCTGCTGGCCGGCCGCCGCACGCGCCTGTCGACCCTGCTGCGGGATCCGGACCAGTACGGCGCCGCCATGAAGGCGGGTCGGCTGCTGCGCGCCAAGATCTACGAGCTCGGTACCGACCGCGGCATCGACGTGGGCTACATGGCCGCCGGTACCGCGTCCTGGCGTTATGCCTCGGATGAAGCGCTCCGCCCCGAATCCCTGACAGCGCCGGTGCTGCTGACTCCGGTGGCCCTGACCGTCCATGCCTCGCAGGACGACTACGAGCTCCAGCTGACGGAGAAGGCCGCCCTGAACCCCGCACTGGTGCGCCACCTGCAGCACGAACAGGGCCTGGACATCGACGTTGAAGCCCTCACGCGCCTGGCCTACGGCACGGCGCGCTTTGACCCGCATCCCGTGCTGGAGAAGCTCCGGGCGGTCACGGGCAGCGTCCGCGGCATCAACATTGAGCACCGGCTGCTTGTCTCCACCTTCGCAGACCTGGCGGACCTGGCGGAGGATCCGGCACTGGACCCCGCCCATCCGATCCTCCGCGCACTGATCGACGCCGCCCGTGACGGCTCTGCCGGTCCGGCTGCGGCCCGCCCGCTGGATCTCCCGCCCCTGGATGACCGTGATCCGGCGGACGAACTGCTGATTCTCGACGCCGACCGGCAGCAGCAGGAAGTGCTGGACCTGGTCAACGCGGGCCAGTCCCTGGTGGTCTCGGCACCCGCCGGCACCGGGCAGACGCAGACTGCCCTGAACGCCGTCGCCGCCCTGGCCAACGCCGGCAAGTCCGTGCTCGTGGTCGCCGAACGGCGCGGCACCCTGAACCAGTTCGTCTCCGAACTTGATGCCCTGCAGCTGGGATCCCTGGTGCTGCAGGTCAATGCCGGACTCACCGAACAGCAGCTGAAGGACCAGCTGGTGCGCGCCATCGTGCGCAACGAGAAGGCCAAGGCCCCCGAGCTGCAGAGCCTGCACAAGGTCCTGCTCGAAAACCGCCACCAGCTGCGCGACCACGTGAAGTCGCTGCACAACGTGCGGCGCCGGTGGGGCTGCTCTCCCTACCAGGCGATGCAGTCCCTGGCGGAGCTGACCTCCATGAACCCTGCCCCGGCCACCACCGTGCGGCTCAAGCGCAGCGTCCTGGACAGCATCACCGACCGCACGGAACTGACCGGCCGGCTGCGCCGCGCCGCCGAGCTGGGCAGCTTCAGCCGGGCCGCCACCACCAGTCCCTGGTACGGCGCCAAGCTCCTGAACCGCAAGGAAACGGAAGAGGCCTACGCGCTGACCCAGACGCTGGCGACGGACCTGCCCGCCCTGCGCGCCAAGGTGCAGGACGTGGCCGAGCACTCCGAAATCCGGCTGGGGGAGACCTTCGCCCAGTGGGGCGAACAGCTGGAACTGCTGGTGGCCGTCCGCGAGAGCCTGGACAAATTCACCCCCGACATCTTCGACCGTCCGGTCACCGACCTGATTTCGGCCACCGCGTCTTCCGCCTGGCGGCGTGAACGCGGCATCGACATGAGCTCCATGACCCGTTCCCGGCTGCGCCGCGTAGCCAAGGAATACGTCCGGCCGGGCGTGCACATCTCGGATCTGCATGCCTCCCTGGTTGAAGTGCAGCAGCAGCGCGCCACCTGGACCCGCTACGCCACCACCCAGCGCCACCCGTCCGTGCCCACCGGGCTGGCCGAGATCAACCGGTCCTACCTGCTGGTCAAGAAGCAACTGGACACCCTCACCGGCATCCTGGCTGAAACGCCGTTGCACCCGGACCTGGCCTCCCTGCAGCTGGATGAGCTGGAGAAGCAGCTCAGTGAACTGGCAGGCGACCGCGAAACCCTCGAAACGCTGCCCGAGCGCACCCTGCTGCTGGATGAAATGCGTGCCCAGGGCCTGGGCGAACTGCTGGATGACCTGGCCGAGCGCGAGGTCCAGCCCAAGCATGTGGGCTACGAACTGGAACTGGCCTGGTGGCAGTCCGCACTGGAAGCCATGATCAGCGGCGACGACTACCTTGCCATGTCCGACGGCAACAGCCTGCGCCGCCTCGAGGCCGAATACCGGCTGGCCGACAATGCGCACATCGCCTCGGGCAGCGCCCGGCTGCGCTGGAGCCTTGCCTCCCGCTGGCGCAACGGCGTCGAAAGCAACCAGGGCGCCGCGCAGGACCTGCGTGAGCTGATCAAGGACGGCGACCTGTCCCTGGCGAGCCTGTGCCGGCAGTCCGGTGAACTGGTGTCCGCCCTGCTTCCCGTCTGGGCTGCCAGCCCGCTGGTGCTGCCGATGGTCCTTCCGGAGGACCGCCGCTTCGACACCGTAGTCCTGCTGGATGCCGAGTCCACCAGCCTGCAGTCCGCGGTGCCGGCCCTGGCCCGTGCTTCCCAGGTGGTGGCCTTCGGTGACAGCTGGCTGGGCGGACCGCGCCCGTTCACCATTGGCGTGGAACCGGCCGGTGCACCGCTGCAGCACGTGGAACTGCTCAGCGCCTTCGATGCGCTGCAGCGGGTGCTGCCCACCCGCAGCCTGTCCACCGTGTACCGGGGGACGGACAAGGCCCTGCTGCGCCAGCTCAGCGATTCCTTCTACGACGGCCGCCTCTCCATGGTTCCGAGCGCGGAAGAGGTCACAAGCGGCCACCGCGCCCTGTCCGTCGAATACCTGGCGGACGGCACCGGGATGCCCAGCGCCGACCACGAGGGTGTGGAAAGCGTGGCAGCCGAGGTCAACCGTGTTGTCGACCTGGTCTTCGAACACATCCGCCGCCGGCCGCACCAGTCCCTGGGCGTCATCACGGCCAGCCCCCGCCATGCCGTGCGCGTGGCCGAGGCGATCCGGGTGCAGATGGCCAACTTCCCCTGGGCAGCCGACTTCTTCACGGCGAAGCCCGAGTCCTTCCGGGTGGTCCCGGTGGACCGGGCAGTGGGAATGGTGCGCGACTGCGTCATCTTCTCCCTGGGCTTCGGCCGTACCCCGCACGGGCGTGCCCTGCACAACTTCGGACCGCTCTCGGCGCCCGACGGACGCAAGAAATTCGTCACTGCCATGACGCGGGCACGCTACAAGCAGCACGTGCTGACCTGTTTCCAGCCGGCGGACCTTGACCGGTCCCGGCTGGGCTACGGCGCCTTGGACTTCTATGAGCTGATCAAGCGCGAACTGGAACCGGAAGCGGTTAAGGCCGAAACGCCCGCAGCTGCCGGGGGCATCATGGAAGAAGATCCGCTGGTAGCGGACCTGGTGGGCCGGCTGCGCGACCGCGGGGCCCGGGTCTGGGACCACTACGACGGCGCCATCGATATTGTTGCCGCGGCACCGGCCTCCGGTGACCCCGCCGCTGCCGTACCGCTGGCGATCGAGTCCGACGGCACCGAGCGCTACCGTGCCATGTCGGTCCGTGAGCGGAGCCGGCTGCGCCCGCAGCTGCTGGAACGCCGCGGCTGGCGGTACATGCCGTTGTGGACCATTGAGGTCTTCAGCGATCCGTCCGCCTGTGCCGACCTCGTCAGCCGCTATCTGGACCTGCCCGACGAAGCCCCGGCGCAGAAGTCAACACCGCGCGGGGGCTCCAAGGCACCGGCCGCTGCAGCAGGCAGCGCTCCCGCGCCGGCCGCAGCGGCCCGGGAAACGGTTACCGTGACACCGCATGGCAGCAGCCGGATGCGCGAACGGAGGTCGGGGTCCCTTCCGGACAGCAGCAAAGGAGAGTGAACCATTGACTGAGCAGCAGGAACCGGTTGAGCAGCACGAACCGGTTGAGGAGCAGGAACCGGTTGAGGAGCACGAGCTGCACAGCGGCGGCGCGGAGCAGGACGAACCGCAGGAGCAGCACAGCGGCGGAGCGGAGCAGCAGCCGCAGGCCGGATCCGCGCCGCGGCGGCGGGGCAACCGGCGTGCCGGTTCGGCAGGGGCGACGGGCCTGGTCCCGGTCAAGGCGAAGGAAGACGATCCCCGGGTATGGGGAGACAGCCCGGAGGACCGCGACTCCTGGCTGCTGGAGCAGCGCCCGCCACACTGGGGCTGACTCAGGCAGCGGTTTCCTCATCCACCGGTCAGGACCAGGTACACGGGTTGCGTCATCCACCGGTCAGGACCAGGTAAATACCGCCGGCTCCCGATGCCGCCGTGAGGCGGGCGGCATCCTTCCGGTCTGCGGCCACCACCACGAGGCCTTCTCCGGTGCCGCTCGAGGCGGCAGGCCACCCGTCGGTGGATCCCGCGCCGGAAACCCACAGCACGGGCACCGAGGTAGCCAGCACCACGGCGCCGTCCACCCCGCCCGGCGCGGTCTCCCATGCTCCGTCCCGGGGTGCGGCCACGACGGTAACCGGCTGTCCCGGCGCCAGCAGGTCAAGGACGGATGGATCTGCAGGTCGGAGCGGGATGGCGACGGTGCCCGGCGGCGAACCGGAAAGCAGCCCTGGTCCGGCCAGCGAGAGCTCCGTGACGGGGCTTCCCTGCAGCAGCGGTGTGGCCAGGCGCCGCCCAAGGAGCCCGTCAGGATGTGAATGCGCACCCGGAGGGACAGCTTCGGAGGGGATGGAGCCCGTCGCCAGGGAACCGGCCTCCAGGACGCTGCCGGCCGGAAGGTCATGCGCGGCCTGGATAATAGAGGCATGTTCGGCTTCCGGAGGAACCAGCGCGTGTACGGCTGCTCCGGCTGCAGCGCAGCACGCCAAGGCGGCGATCAAGCGGCGGTGGCGGACCATAAAGCGCAGGAACCGTCCGGAGCCGGCCGGGCGGCCGGAGGCGCTGCGGAAACCGATGTCGCTGCGGAAACCGATGTTGTTGTTCAGACCCGGAGCAGGCCGGCGGAGGAAAGGCATGCCGCCACGCTATGGGTAGCTGGGCGTACTGACTCCGCCGGTCGCGCGCTCAGTGCACAATGCCGGGACGGACCTGCGCAGAAACGGGTTGTGGAGACAGGGTCCGCAACCGATGTGACGGGTGGGGACGGCCCGGCCGCAGAGCAGTTAAGCGGGGGACGAGCTCTGCTCTTGACTCAAGCGGGGGACGAGCCCTGCGCGTGCTTTACGCGGGGGAGGAGCCGGCGCTTGCCGCAGGGGCAGCGGTTGCGGAGCTGCTTTCAGCCTTGGCGGCCGGCGCCGTGCCGGCGTCGCTCTTGGCGGGTGCTGCCGGAACGGAGGAGGCAGCATCGCGGGAATCTGTGCGGTAGAAACCGGATCCCTTGAAGACAACTCCAACGCTGTTGAACTTCTTGCGCAGACGGCCGCCGCACTCAGGGCAGACGGTCAGGGAATCATCGCTGAAGGACTGCTGGATATCGAACGAATGGGAGCAGTCCTTGCAGGCGTAGGCGTACGTGGGCACTCTGGTAATCCTCCTTGGCACTCTATGGCCTTGAGTGCTAAGTATACATGCGCTAAACCGGCACTTTCCGCCATGCGTCCGGCGTCAGCACCGCATCAACCGCGGCGTCCAGCGGGGTGGTTTCAAAGCTCCCGGCCGGCACGAACTCCTGTTCGAACACCACGGCGACCGCGGGTGCCGCGTTGCCGGCGGCCCTCAGCCGGGCCAGGAACCGGTCATAGTAGCCGCCACCCTTGCCCATCCGTCCGCCGGCGTCGTCGGCCGCCAGCGCGGGAACAAAGACCAGGTCGAGGCCGGGCAGTTCGGCTGCGCTGTAGCGTGGCCCGGTCGGTTCCAGCAGGGAACCGTGCAGTCCCGGCACCATCTCGATCCCGGGCATCCAGTAGCACCAGGACAACTGCCGGTCCGGTTCGCACACCGGAACCACCACCTGATAGCCGGACGCATGCAGGGCATCAAGCAGTTCCGCCGTCCCCGGTTCGGTTCCGACGGAAAGGTAGCAGGCTACGGTACCTCCGGAAGGGAGGAGTTCCTGTGCTCCCTGGAGGCCCCGGTCGGCAAGAGCCCGGGCCGCAGCGGCCCGCCGGCTCCGGTCCATGGCGCGGCGGTGCTGCAGGAAATCCCTGCGGGCCTGTTCTTTGTCCAGTTGGTGCATAAAACCTATTGTCCCCAATAAGCATGCTTATTTGGTGCAACATCAGCGCTCTTAGGTACGCTTACCACTATGACGACGTCACGCCCCACCATAACCAAAGCCGTAATTCCCGCCGCTGGCCTGGGTACCCGCTTCCTGCCCGCCACCAAAGCGATGCCCAAGGAAATGCTCCCCGTGGTCGACAAGCCGGCCATCCAGTACGTGGTTGAAGAAGCCGTAAATGCGGGCATGCCGGACATCCTCATGATCACCGGGCGGAACAAGCGCTCCCTTGAAGACCATTTTGACCGCGTCCCGTTCATCGAAAAGACCCTTGAAGACAAGGGCGACATGGAGAAGCTCGCAATGGTGCGCGCCGCCTCGGAACTGGGCGAGATCCACTACCTTCGCCAGGGCGATCCCAAGGGTCTGGGCCACGCAGTGCTGCGGGCCAAGCTGCACGTCGGCGATGAGCCGTTTGCCGTCCTGCTGGGTGATGACCTCATCGATGCCCGCGACGACCTGCTCGAGCAGATGGTGGAAGTTCAGGCCAAGACCGGCGGCTCCGTCATTGCCCTCATCGAGGTGGACCCCGAACAGATCAGCGCCTACGGATGCGCCGATATCTCCGTCGTGGAAGGCGAGGACTACGTCCGCGTCAACAAGCTCGTGGAAAAGCCCGACGTCGACGAGGCCCCCTCGAACCTCGCCGTGATCGGCCGTTACGTGCTGCACCCCGCCGTTTTCGATGTGCTGGAGGAAACCGGTCCCGGCCGCGGCGGGGAAATCCAGCTGACCGACGCACTGCAGACCCTCGCCGCCGGCGAAGGCGAAGGCTCGGGCGTCTACGGCGTCGTCTTCCGCGGCCGCCGCTACGACACCGGCGACAAGATGAGCTACCTCAAGGCCGTGGTCACACTCGCCAGCGAGCGTGAAGACCTGGGTCCGGGCCTGCGCGACTGGCTCAAGGACTTCACCGGTACCTTCGAAAACTAAAACACCATGTGGGGTTCGGTACCGTGGCCGGTGACGCTGGAGAGTGACGACATTGTGCTCCGGCCGATCCGGCACCGGGACCGGCGCGAGTGGACCGAAGTCCGGGCTCGCAACTCGGCCTGGGTCGGTCCCTGGGAGGCCACCAACCCGGTGCCCGGGGGTGAACCGCCCACCTACGGCGACATGGTCCGCAGCCTTAACCGGCAGGCCCGCCAGGACTCAGCCCTGCCGTTCGTTATCACCGAACGCCAGGACCCCGCCCGTGAACCGGCGATCGTGGGACAGCTGACCGTCTCCACCATCGTCTGGGGTTCCGCCCGCATGGCCACCCTGGGTTACTGGGTGGACCGGGCACGTGCCGGCCGGGGGATAGTGCCCACGGCCGTGGCGCTGGCCACGGATTACTGCTTCTCCACGCTGCACCTGCACCGGATGGAGATCAATATCCGGCCGGAGAACGGGCCCAGCCTGCGGGTGGTGGAAAAGCTCGGTTTCCGGGACGAAGGGCTTCGACTGCGCTACCTGCATATCAACGGTCGCTGGACGGACCACCGCAGCTTCGCACTGACCGCTGAGGAAGTGCCGGAAGGACTGCTGAACCGGTGGAACTCCCGCCGCAACGCCTAGTCAACTTTTTTCACATCTGACACGCCGACACACCGGCGTGAATGCGGCGGCGGGCGCCCGTGAGCTTCTACGGTCGTAGGTGTGGACTTCCCTCTTAACAGCTCCCTGAACAGCT
The DNA here is from genome assembly GCF_059090025.1 of Arthrobacter sp. Y3224198. Lineage (NCBI taxonomy): Bacteria > Bacillati > Actinomycetota > Actinomycetes > Micrococcales > Micrococcaceae > Arthrobacter > Arthrobacter sp. Y3224198. Next base: position 59,600 of record NZ_JBNHFG010000007.1, on the reverse strand, counting down.
CGCTGGTGCTGGCACTGGCCGTGACGCTGTGGCTGCTGTGGGTCGGCCCGTATTTCTTCCGCCGTCCGGCAGCAGCACCGCAGGACAGCACCGCTTTCCGCTCAACCGCAACCACCATCCACCCGCCCGCCTCGCCGGGCAACGGGTCCCAGGGGAACATCATGCAAAACACCAGCCAGGCACCCAGCGGGGGCGGGTCTTTGTACAGCCAGGGGGGACCGGCGCGCCCGGTCCAGGCACCCGGCGCCCTGCGGATCCGGACCGGGCGGGCGGTCCTGGCAGCGGTGGGCCTCATCGCGCTCCTGACTATCCCGGTGGGCGGAATCCTCGCCGCCTTCACCTCCGTTTCCTGGTTGCTGCCGCTCGCCGGCCTGACCGTTTCGGCAGCAGTGGTGGCTACCCTGCGTTCGCTGGCCCTGCGGGACCGGCGGCGACGGATGGAGAACGCGTTCCGTGCAGCCATGGGCCCGCAGCCGCAGCAGCGCCCGTTCGCTGAAGGCAGCAACGCCGGAACGGACAGCATCAACGAAACAGACAGCGACGCCGGAACGGACGGTGTCGCCGATGCCCGCGGCGCCGCCGAATCCGGCGCGGTCCGTGAGGCTGCCGAAAACGGTACCGGAGCAGCGGCCGCCCCGCGGGAAACCGTCCTCTTCGACCTCGAAGCCGCACCGGCACCGGACAGCGTCCCCGCTCCGGTGGAGCCTGCACCGGCACCGTTCACGGCGGAAGAGTTGCGCACCGAGGCCCTGAAAGTGGCAGCGGCTGCGCAGCCCGCCAAGCCGGGCACCACGCCGTGGCAGCCGGTGGAAGTCCCGAAGCCGGTCTACGTCGACGCGCCCAAGGCCGAACGCCCCGCGCCCGAACCGATCGTCCTGCCCGAACCGCCGCGGTCGCTGACCAAGACGCCGCTGCGCCCCGGAGCCGTTCCGGCACCGGCCGGCCCCGAACGCCAGGAAACCGGCAAGATCAACCTCGACGACGTCCTGCAGCGCCGCCGCGCCTAGCAGTGGCTGGCAGTACTGCCGCCGCGGCCGGACCCGGCCGTGCTGCCGAAGCGGTGGCCGTTTTCAGCAGCGCAGCCATGCGCGGCCCGCTGCAGGAGATGCTTTCGGCCCGCGGCCTTCGGCTTGAGGACTGGAAGCACCTGCGCAGCCATCACCGGCCGCAGGGTGCCGTTTCCGCCCTGTACCGGGTCCGCTGCCGCCCCCGGACTGCGGTCGCCCCGGACACCCCGTTCCCGCGGGGGAGCGGTTCCCCTGCCGGCGCCTCGGCCCCTGCTGCCGGCGCCGTTGCGGACAGCCTGACACTGTATGTGGGTGTCACCACCGCCGGCACCACGGCGGGGCCGGGACTTGTCCCGGCTCGCATTGCCGGACTGGCGTTGGGTATGTGGCTGCATCCGCATGACCCGGTGCTGGCGTCCCTGCCGTGGGCCACGGACGGTGAAGCGGTGGGCCGGGATGTGTTCGGGTCCGAAGCGGCGGCCCGGCTGTCACTGCTGGCCTACCGACCGCTGCGCCGTGCAGTGGTTTCCGCGGAACACGCCGGGGGATCCGCCTACCTCAAACTCCTCCCCAAGGCCATGCTGCCCGGACTCCGGCACCGGCATGAGTTGCTGGCCGGGGCCGGGGTCCCCGCACCGCCGCTCCTGGCGGCACCCAGGGGTCGGGACGTGGCAGTTCTGGGTGCGCTGCCGGGGACGTCGCTGTTCCGCCGGGTCGCGGAGGACGGAGCCCCCGGCATCGCTCCCGAAAGCCTCCTGCAGTTGCTCGACTCGCTTCCGGCGCAAGCCTTGGCGCTTCCGCACCGCAAAGCCTGGGCGGACCGTGCCGGCGACTACGCAGCTGCTGCCGCGGCGGTGCTGCCCGCCGAAGCGCACCGGATACACAGTCTGGCCGCCGGCATCGCCCACGTGCTGGCGTCCGCCCCGGCGGGTCCGCAGGTTCCGGTCCACGGGGACTTCCACGAAGGCAACCTGCTGGTGACCGGTTCCGAGATCACCGGTCTGCTGGATATTGACGGGCTGGGTCCCGGGCAACGGGCCGACGACTTGGCCTGCCTGCTGGGGCACCTGGCCGTCCTTGCAGCGGCGCACCCGAACCAGCCGCACTTTACCCGTACGCTGCAGCGTTACCGCGGGGTGTTCCAGGAAGCCGTTGACCCCGCGGCCCTGAATGCCCGCACGGCTGGAGTGGTCCTAACCCTGGTGGCCGGCGCCCGGCCCGTCAAGCAGAGCAGCCGCAGCCACCAGGCCAGGCTCCGGCTGGAAGTGGCAGAGGGGCTCCTGCGCGCAGCCCGGGGCTGACCCCGCCCGGATCGACCCTGCCCGGGGCTGACCTCGCCGGCATCGACCCTGCCGGAATCGACCCCGCCGGAATCGAGCAGGCCCGGATCAAATCCTGCCCGGATCAGTCGGCCGGTGGCACGAGCTTCTCGAGCAGGGGCTCGGTGCGGTAGGGAATGTGCTCGTGCAGCGCCAGGACGGTCTCGGTCCTGATGACCCCCTTGATCCGCAGTACGGAGCGCAGCGCCTGCTGCAGCTGCTGGGTGTCGGTGGCCGTCAGCCGGCACCAGACATCTCCGCGTCCGGAAATCTCATGCACCTCCAGCACCTGGGGCAGGGTGCGCAGCCCGGCGATCACCCCGTCCAGTTCGCGGTGCGTCACCTCGATGGTCACAAAGGCCTGGACGTCGTACCCGAGCTGGGCAAGGTCCACATCCCGGCCCGCGTGGCGGATCACGCCGGCCCGCATCAGGTGGCGCACGTGGCTCTGCGCGGTGTTGCGGGCCACGCCGAGCTTTTCGCTCAGGTCGCTGATCTGGGCCCGGGGATCCCTTACCAGCTCCAGCAGCAGGCGGCGGTCCAGTGCGTCCAGATTGGCCATTTAGCGCATCTCCTGTCAGTAGCAGCTCATCATATTGAGCAGATCGATCAAAAGGACACTCTAGTGTGCCCGGTCTGCTCGCTGACACCCCATCCTGTAGAAGCATTAGCTTTATAGAGGATGGAAGTACCCCGGTGACCTTGGAAAGTTCCCAGTGACAGTGCTGAGTGAGCTGCGCATGCAGCCCGCAGCCCGGACCACCCGGAAAGAATGGGACGCCGCCATCCGTCCCCGGCTGGTCCTCACGCTCGCCGTGATGACCACTCTGCTCATCGGCGCCAACCTGGCCACCCCGTTGTACCCGCTGCTGGGGGAATCCCTGGGCCTGTCCTACTTCGGCGTGACGCTCGCTTTTGCCTCGTATGTGCTGGTCCTCGTGGCCGGGCTGCTGCTGGTAGGACACTGGTCCGACTACATCGGGCGGCGCGCCGCACTGGTGGTTGCCGGCGTCGTCTCCCTGGCCGGAGGCCTGATCTTTGGCACCGCCACCGGCGTAGGCGCCCTGATGCTGGGACGCGCACTCCAAGGGGCATCCGTTGCCCTGGCGACCGGTGCCAGCTCCGCAGCCTTGCGAGAACTGCTGCCGCATAAACCGGAATGGGCCACCCGCTTCACCCTCCTGGTTTCTGCAGGGGGAGTGGCTGCCGGTCCGGTGATCGGCGGGCTCCTGTCGCTGCTGCCGGCCCCCACCATGACACCGTTCCTCATCCACTCGGCAGTGCTGGCGGCGCTGCTGGTTCCGCTGTGCCTGCTCAAGGCCCGGCCTGCCATCTCCCTGGCTGAAGGCCGCCCCATGGCCATGCTGCGGCCGCGCAAGCCTGCGGTGTCGCACCGTGCCCGCACCCAGTTCTGGATAGCATCCATCACCGGGTTCCTCAGCTTTGCCGCCTTCGGTTTCTGCCTCTCGCTGGCGCCCACCTACTTCTCCTCCATAGCCGGCACCACCTGGCGTCCGGCCATCGGACTGCTGGCAGCCCTGGCCCTGGGCGCCTCTGCGGTCAGCCAGCTCACCGGTATCCGCGGCCGGTTTACCGCGCCTGTCGGACTGGCCGCCATGGGCACCGGCGTCGCGCTGATTCCGGCGGCCGGCGCCACCGGCAGCCTCCTCCTGCTGACCGTTGCCTGCCTGATGGCGGGCTTTGGCCAGGGCATGGCCTTCCGGGTGGTCTTCAATGAAGTGGCGGCGGCAGTTGAAGCGGCCGAACATGCCCGGATCATCAGCACCGTCTACGTCATCACCTATCTGGGCAGCGCCTTCCCAGTGCTCGGGCTGGGTGCCGCGGGCGGCATCTGGGGGCTGGAGCCCTCCGTCGCCTGGTTCTCGGCCGGCATCACGGCCGCCTGCCTCACCCTGGCCGTCCTGAGCCTGCGGCGGTCCCTGCGCCGGAACCCTGCCGCTTAGCCCCTTCCGGTTCGCCCGGCGCCGACGGGAAAGTAGGCTGGAGGAATGCATGCTCTTCCCACCCAGGACCCTGCCGGCCCCGACGCCATCGGCCTCGATATCGGGGGAACCAAGACCCACGGCATCCGGCTCCGGGGAGGAACCGTCACCGGTGAGGCACTGGCCGGCAGTGCCAACGTGCAGAATGTGCCGGTGGACGCGGCCCGCGCTGCATTGGCCGAAATCTTTGCCGGGCTGGGCACCGACGGCGTCACCACGGTGATCGCCGGCTCCGGCGGTGTGGACACCGCCCGCGACGAGGAAGCGCTGCGTGCGCTGATCGCCGAACACATGCCCGGCGCCGTCGTCCGGGTTGTCCACGACACCCGCCTGATCCTCGCCGCGGGCGAAGCCTCCGAAGGCATCGCCGTCATCGCCGGCACCGGCTCCGTGGCCTGGGGCATTGATGCCTCAGGCCGGCAGGCCCGCTCCGGAGGCTGGGGCTACCTGCTGGGGGACGAAGGCAGCGGCTACTGGGTGGGACGTGAAGCCGTCCGGCATGCCCTGCGGTGCCACGATCTGGGACAGGAACCGGATGACCTGGCCACGGCGCTCGTTTCTGCCTGCGGGGTTGCCGGGCCCGCCGAACTCATCGGGCTTTTCCACGGACCCACCGACCGACGGTACTGGGCGGGCAAGGCCGGGCTGGTTTTCGATGCCGCGCGGGCAGGCAATCCGGCTGCGGCGGAGATTGTGCACGCGGCGGCGGGGCACCTGGCCGGACTGACGGTGGACGTTGCCCGCCAGCTGAAGATCTCCGGTCCGGTGGTGATCGGCGGGGGGCTCGGAATGCACCAGCCACTGCTCCAGGACCTGCTGCGGGACAGGCTCCGGACCGCCGGCCTGACGGACATCCGCTTCCTGGCTGCCGACCCCGTCTTCGGAACGGCCTACCTGCTGCATCAGGCCAGCGGGGCCAGCACCAACGGCGCCGCCGGCAGCAGCTGATGGCTGCCGGCTCCCGGTCCGGCCAGGCGTGTTCCCGTACTGCTGGACGCACCGCGCATCCGTGAAATACCGTGATGCATCACGCCACGTCGCCGGTTGCCGCATGCACCGGCATTCCCACGGAAGGCATACCCCATGACCCCGCTGCCAGACCAGGCCGGCCCTGAGCAGGCCGCACCCGGCGCTGCCCGGGCGACTCCCATGATCCGCTTCCGGCAGGTGACCAAGACCTATGGCGAGGCCGCACCAGCCGTGAACAAGCTGGACCTGGACATTGACCGGGGATCGATTACGGTCTTTGTCGGTCCCTCGGGCTGTGGGAAAACCACGTCGCTGCGCATGATCAACCGCATGGTCGAACCCACCTCCGGAACCGTGGAGGTGGACGGGCAGGATATTTCCGAGGTTCCCGCCGCTCGGCTTCGCCGCTCCATGGGCTACGTCATGCAGTCCTCCGGGCTGCTGCCGCACCGGACGGTGCTGGACAACGTGGCCACCGTGCCCCGCCTGAACGGCACGCCCCGGGCGGAAGCCCGCCGCCGGGCCGCGGAGCTGCTTGACGTCGTCGGGCTGGACCGTGCCCTCGGCGGCCGGTACCCGGGCCAGCTGTCCGGCGGCCAGCAGCAGCGTGTGGGAGTGGCGCGGGCACTGGCCGCGGATCCGCCCGTGCTGCTGATGGATGAACCCTTCAGCGCCGTGGACCCGGTGGTGCGGGCCGAGCTGCAGGAAGAGCTCCTGCGCCTGCAGCAGGACCTGTCCAAGACCATTGTGTTCGTCACCCACGACATTGACGAGGCCACGATCCTGGGTGACAAGGTGGCCGTATTCGGCACCGGTGGCAGGCTGGCCCAGTACGCTGCACCGGAGGAAATCCTGCGGGCGCCCGTGGACGACTTCGTGGCAGGGTTCGTGGGCCGCGACCGGGGCTTCCGCCACCTGTCCTTCCAGCACGGGGACGATGTACCCGTGCACCCGGTGCAGCTGATCGACGTCAGAGCGCTGCCGGACCCCGCGGTCCGGGTCCTCGACGGCTGGGCGCTGTGCGTGGACGCCGACGGCGGCCCGCTGGGGTGGGTGCCGGGAGGCGGTCGCAGTGCCGTTACCTCGGCGGCGGACCTGGTGCCGGGCGGCTCCCTGTACCCGCGCGGCGAGAGCCTGCGGCGGGCACTTGATGCCGCTCTGTCCTCGCCTTCGGGGCTGGGCGTGGCGGTGGACGACGCCGGCCGTGCCGTCGGCGTCGTCAAGGCGGCGGAGGTGCTGGCACTGATCGAGGCCGCCCGGCTCTCGCGGAGCGGCGGCTGAAATGCAGTGGTTCCTCGCCCATACCGACGACGTGCTGCGGCTGAGCGCCCTGCACCTGTACCAATCGGTGCTGCCGCTGCTCATTGGTGTGCTGATCGCCCTGCCGCTGGCCCAGCTGGTCCGGGACCGGCCGAAGATCCGCGGCTTTGTGCTGTCCGCCGGGTCCCTGCTGTACACCATTCCCTCGCTGGCGCTGTTCGTTACGCTGCCGGCCATCCTGGGGACCCGGATCCTGGACCTGGCCAACATCATTGTGGCGCTGACCATCTATGCGGTGGCCCTGATGCTGCGGGTGGCGATCGACGCGTTCGATTCCGTGGACGACGGCGTCCGCCAGGCCGCGGTCGCCATGGGCTACCGGCCACTGCGCCGCTTCCTGACCGTTGACCTGCCGCTGTCCGTCCCCGTGTTGATCGCCGGACTGCGGGTGGTGTCCGTCAGCAACATTTCCATGGTCAGCGTCGGTGCCCTGATCGGGGTTCAGAACCTGGGCTTCTTCTTCAGCGACGGGCTGCGCCGTTTCTTCCTCACCGAAATCGTGGTGGGCATCCTCGCCACCCTCGTCCTGGCCTTCGTGATGGACCTGTTCTTCGTCCTCCTGCAGCGCGGCCTCACACCGTGGCTCCGCGGCGGCAGCAGGACCCGCGGAGCCGCCCGTTCCGGCGGCAGCGGCGGTGCGGCCGGTACGCCGACGGTGCGCCGTCCCGAACCCCTGGCCGCGGCTCCCGACGCCGCACTCAAGGGGGCCTGAGCATGTACGTTCCGCGCACCGACTACACAAGCACCAACGCACTGGGGCAGGGCTGGGAATGGCTGACCGACCCGGCAAACTGGACCGGCGCCGCCGGTATCCCGGTGCGCAGCCTGGAACACCTGCAGTACACCGGCCTGGCCCTGCTGATCGCAGCCCTGATCGCCGTGCCGCTGGGACTGCTGATCGGCCACACCGGCCGGGGTGCGTTCACCGTGGTGGCGGTGTCGGGGCTGCTGCGGGCGCTGCCGACCCTGGGCATGCTCACCCTGTTCGTGCTGCTGGCCGGGCTGGGCCTGATGCCGCCCATCTGGGCGCTGGTGCTGCTGGCCGTCCCGCCGCTCCTGGCCGGTACCTACGCCGGAGTGGCCGCCGTGGACCCCAGCGTTGTGGACGCGGCACGGAGCCTGGGGATGACCGAGGCCCAGGTCCTGTTCCGGGTGGAAGTGCCCAACGGCATGCGGGTCATCCTCGGCGGGCTGCGGGGGGCCACCCTGCAGGTGGTTGCCACCGCGGCCGTAGTCGCCACCATCAACCTCGGCGGGCTGGGCCGCTACCTGATCGACGGACTCGCGCTGGCCGACTACGGCAGGGTCTTCGGGGGCGCAGTAATCATCGCAGTGCTGGCGCTCGCCGTGGACGCCGTGATTGCCTTGGGGTCACGCTTTCTGATCCCCACCGGACTCGGCCGCCGACAGGCTGCCAACACATCGACCGGCAGCGGAGTACCCGCAGCCGGCGCACAAGGAGGAAAACCATGAAGCAGCACGCGCCCCGGAAATCCCGGCGGAAAGCACTGACTGTCCTTGCCGGCGGCCTGGCCCTGGCCCTGGCCGGTTGCAGCGGGGGAGGGGATCCGCTGCAGGAGGAAAGCACGGCTGCCGCCTCCGGCAGTGCCTCAAGCGAAACCCTGGTGGTTGGGTCCGCCGATTTCCCGGAAAGCAGCACCATTGCCGAGATCTATGCCGGTGCCCTGAACGCTGCCGGCATTCCGGCCGAGACCCGGTTGGGCATCGGATCCCGCGAGGTTTACATCCCTGCGTTGGAGGACGGGTCGATCGACCTGATTCCCGAATACACCGGGGCACTGCTGGTAAACGTGGATCCGGAAACCGAGCTGGTGGACCCGGGCGAGATTGTCGATGCCCTGGCCGAGAAGCTGCCGGAGAACCTGGTGGTCCTTGAGCCCTCCGACGCCGAGGACAAGGACGCCATGGTGGTCACCGCCGCCACAGCCGAAAAGTACCAGCTCACCAGCATCGAAGACCTGGCGAAGGTGTGCGGGGAGCTCACCCTCGGCGCGCCGGCCGAGTTCGCCGAACGTACCCAGGGCCTGGCCGGCTTGAAGGACAAGTACGGCTGCGAGTTCAAGGAGTTCACTGCGATCGGCGACGCCGGCGGTCCGCTGACCGTGGATGCGCTGCTCAAGGGCGATATCCAGGTGGCCGATATCTTCACCACCACGCCCGCCATCGAGGAAAACGGACTGGTGGTCCTCGAGGACCCCAAGCAGAACTGGCCCGCCCAGCAGGTCATCCCGCTCGTTGCCGACGACCGCGTCAGCGACCAGGCACGGGAGGTGCTGGACAAGGTATCGGCCCAGCTGACCACCGAGGACCTGATCTCGCTGAACCAGGCCGTTAGCGGCGACCAGAAGCTGGATCCGAGTGAAGCGGCGAAGGACTGGCTGGAGGAGAAGGGCCTGGCCTGATCCCCGGCCGTCCCGTTTGTCATGACCGGCGCCCCTGCAGCGAAACATACGCTGCGGGGGCGCCGGCGTATGGCATCCTAATGAAATGGCCGAATTCAAGCAGTCGCACAAACTCCACAACGTTCTCTACGACATCCGTGGACCCTTGCTCGAACACGCCCAGCGGATGGAAGCGGCGGGCCACCGGATCCTGAAGCTGAACATCGGCAACCCCGCACCATTCGGTTTTGAAGCGCCCGAAGCCATCCTCGTGGACATGATGCGGCACCTGCCCACCGCGCAGGGCTACAGCGACTCACGCGGCATCTTTTCCGCCCGCACGGCCGTGGTGCAGTACTACCAGGGCCGCGGCATCAACAACATCGACGTGGACGATGTGTACCTGGGCAACGGGGTCAGCGAGCTGATCACCCTGTCCATGCAGGCGTTGCTGAACAACGGTGACGAGATCCTGGTGCCGGCCCCCGACTATCCGCTCTGGACGGCCTCGGTATCGCTGGCCGGCGGCACGGCGGTGCATTACCTGTGCGACGAAAAGGCGAACTGGTGGCCCGACGTCGACGACCTTGCCGCGAAGATCACGGACCGGACCAAGGGCATTGTCCTGATCAACCCGAACAACCCCACCGGTGCCGTGTACCCGGAGCATGTAGTCAAGTCGATCGTGGAACTGGCACGCAAGCACGGGCTGATCATCTTCTCGGACGAGATCTACGAAAAGATCCTGTACGACGACGCGGTGCACGTGAACGCCGCCAGCCTCACCGGCGACGATGTCCTCTGCCTCACCTTCAGCGGCCTGTCCAAGGCCTACCGCATCGCGGGGTACCGCAGCGGCTGGATGGCCATTTCCGGACCGAAGCGCGATGCCGCCGATTACATTGAAGGCATCAACCTGCTGGCCAACATGCGGCTGTGCGCCAACGTGCCGGCCCAGCACGCCATCCAGACCGCGCTGGGCGGCTACCAGAGCATCAATGACCTGATCCTGCCCGGCGGCCGGCTGCGTGCCCAGCGCGACAAGGCCTACCAGATGCTCAACGACATTCCAGGGGTGACCTGTGAACGGGCCCAGGGCGCGCTGTACCTGTTCCCGCGGTTGGACCCGGATGTTTATCCGATCAAGGACGACGAACAGTTTGCCCTGGACCTGCTCAAGCAGCAGAAGATCCTGATTTCCGTGGGGACCGCGTTCAACTGGGTCCGCCCGGACCACTTCCGCATGGTGTTCCTGCCCAGCGTTGAAGACATCGACGATGCCATGTCGCGGCTGGCGGAGTTCCTGGACAGCTACAAGCCGTAGGGCGGCTTACTCGCCGGCGGCGGCACTCCGTGCAGCGTCCAGCCGCTGGCGTGCGCCCTCAAGCCAGGCTTCGCAGCGGTTGGCGAGGTGTTCGCCGCGCTCCCACAGCGCCAGGGATTCCTCCAGGCTGGCGCCGCCGGTTTCCAGCCGTCCCACCACGGAGACCAGCTCGTCACGGGCCTGTTCGTAGCTCATGGCCTCAATGTCCGCGGGTACTGCCGGGGTTACGGGTGTTTCACTCATGTCTTGTCCTTTAGGGGTTTCGGTAAATGCGGCAGCGGGCTGCTACCGGGTTCCTTCGGTGGCGGTGAGTTCGCCGGCCGCCACGCGGATCCGGAGGCGGGCGGCGGCAGGTACTTCGGCGGGGTCGCGCACCACTGCGCCGTCCTGCAGCTGGACCACCGCGTAGCCGCGGTCCAGGGTGTTCTGCGGCGAGAGGGCCCGGACCTGGGCACGCAGGTGCCCGATCCGGTCCGCATCGCGGCGGACCTCCGCGGTGACGGCGGACAGGGCGCGGGAGCGCAGGCGGGCAACCTCTTCGGCACGCCGCTCCACCATGGTTTCGGGCGCGGCCATCACGGGCCGGGAACGGATGTGGTTCAGCCGGTCGGTTTCGCGGCTGACCAGCATGGTGAGCACCCGGCGGAGCTGGGCCCGGGACTGCCGGACCCGGGAGAGTTCCTCGCCGACGTCGGGAACAATGCGCTTGGCGGCATCGGTGGGAGTGGATGCACGCAGATCCGCCACCTCATCCAGCAGGGGCCGGTCGGCTTCGTGCCCGATGGCGCTGACCACCGGCGTCAACGCGGCGGAAACGGCCCGGACCAGGTCCTCGTGGCTGAACGGAAGCAGGTCCTCCAGGGAGCCGCCGCCGCGGGCAATCACGATCACGTCCACCTCGGGCATGGCATCGAGTTCCGCCAGCGCCCGGGTCACCTCGGCCACCGCATTGACGCCCTGGACGGCCACTTCCCGCACCTCGAAGGCGACGGCGGGCCAGCGCAGCGCCGCGTTGCGCATGACGTCCTTCATGGCATCGGAGTTCCGGCCGGTAATCAGCCCGATCCGGCCCGGCAGCAGCGGCAGCGGCAGCTTGCGGTCTTCACTGAACAGCCCTTCGGCCGCCAGCGCATGCCGCAGCCGTTCAATCCGTGCCAGCAGATCGCCGAGCCCCACGGGCCGGATGTCCCTGGTCTGCATGGACAGCCGGCCGGTCTTGACCCAGAAATCCGGTTTCACCTGGGCCACCACCCGGGCCCCGCGCTCCAGCGGCAGTTCCAGCCGGTTCATGACCGTGCTCCACACCGTCAGCGACAGCGAGACCTCGGCGTCGACGTCGCGCAGGGTGATGTACGAGGCGTTGGCGCGGCGGTTGAGCTCGATCACCTGGCCCTCCACCCAGGTGGCCGGAGCCCGGTCGATGTAGGCCTTGAGGTTCTTGGAGAGCAGGGCCAAAGGCCAGGGGTTCTCGGGGGAGGTCTGGGCGGCCGTCGCGGGCAGGGTGGTCTTCTCCGGGGTATTCTCGGGACTCAACGGTCCGCTGTCGTCTTGCATCTGGATGCTCCCGCGGTGGATTGGAACTGGCTCTCGGGCCGGGATGGAAAACCGGCACAGGCTTAATGTCTATCAGGTGCATCCCCCGGTCCGGTTCCGGCCGCGCTTTCGGGTTGGCCGGTGGCAACGGACAAGGAAGCTTTTTTATGCGCACATTCGCCTCAGCGGTCTTCGGTCTGTTGGCAATCCTGCTCGCCGCGGCAGCCTTCGGCGGGGCATGGCTGAACACCAACGTCGTCTCCGAAGACGGCTTCGCCGCGCTGGGGGAGCCGCTGGCCGAAGACGACGCCCTACAGCGTGAGCTGGCCGCTGACCTGTCAGCCCGGGCCACCGAATCGGTGGACCTTCCCGGGCCGCTGGCCGGGCTGGTGGCGCCGGTGATCACCTCCGCCGTGGAAGGCGTCCAGTCCCTGCCCGAATACCCGCAGGCATGGAACGAGACGCTGCGCCGTTCCCACGCGCTCACCTTCGGCGACGCCGACGGCGGCGTGACGCTCGACGTCGCGCCCCTGGTCTCGCTCGTGACCGGAACGGTCGGCGGGGAACTGGATGTGGACGTGCCGGAGCCCGGGCAGGTTCCGGTGGAGATCGGCGGGGCTGGCCATGCTGAACTCGTGAAGAACGTCCAGCGGGCCGGCGAGGCCTGGCCGGTGCTCGCCCTTGCTGCCGGTGTGGCCGGGATCCTGGCCCTGCTGGTGGCGCGACGGCGGTCCACCACCTTTGCGCTGATGGGGCTGGGTATTGCGCTCGCAGGCGCGGCACTGTGGCTGGCCGCCGGGATACTGCCGGAGCGGGTGGCCGCCCAGCAGCTCGGCAGCGCCGTAGCGTCCGCCTTCGCGGAGGCCTTCACCGGGCAGGCGGCCCGGAGCCTGCGCACCTGGACCATCGGCCTGATGCTGGGCGGGGCGGCCGCACTGGTGGCCGGGTCGCTGGCACGTGTGGTGCGCGGCTCCCGGCGGTAGTCTGCCGGCGTCGTGGTGTCCGGTTCCCGGCGGCAGGTCTGCTGTGAGCGTACCCACGCGTCCGGGGCCCGGGACGGGGACCTATACCCGATAGCATGGGTGCATGACCAGCACAGTTATCTCCGTGCCTATGCCCACAGTCCCCCGCAGGCGCCGCACCCCCGCGGAGGTGGCTGCGGCCGCTCCCGTCTACGGGCCCCGGCGCGTCCTGCTGGCGGCACCTCGCGGCTACTGCGCCGGAGTGGACCGCGCAGTCATTGCCGTCGAGAAGGCGCTGGAGGCCTATGGGCCCCCGGTTTATGTCCGCAAGCAGATTGTCCATAACCTCCATGTGGTGCAGACCCTGGAGGAAAAGGGTGCCATCTTCGTGGATGAGACCGATGAGGTGCCCGAAGGCGCCCGGCTGATCTTCTCCGCGCACGGCGTCTCACCCGCCGTCGTGCAGTCCGCGAAGGACCGGAACCTGCAGACCATCGACGCCACCTGCCCGCTGGTCACCAAGGTGCACCGCGAGGCTGTGCGTTTTGCCCGCGACGATTTCGACATCCTGCTGATCGGGCACGAGGGGCACGAAGAGGTCGAAGGCACGTACGGCGAAGCGCCGGAACACATGCAGATTGTTAACGGGCCCGAAGACGTGGACAAGGTCACCGTCCGCGACCCCGAGAAGGTCATCTGGCTTTCCCAGACCACGCTCAGCGTGGATGAAGCCATGCACACCGTGAACCTGCTGCGTAAGCGGTTCCCGTCCCTGCAGGATCCGCCCAGCGACGACATCTGCTATGCCACCTCCAACCGGCAGGCGGCCATTAAGAAGATTGCACCCGAGGCGGACCTGGTGCTGGTGGTCGGGTCGGCCAACTCCTCCAACTCCGTCCGTCTGGTGGAAGTGGCGCTGGAATACGGCGCCAAGGCCTCCTACCGAGTCGATTTCGCCAACGAGGTGGATGAAAGCTGGTTCGAGGGCGTAGCAACCGTAGGGGTTACCTCCGGTGCGTCCGTTCCCGAGAACCTGGTCCGGGACGTGCTCAACCTGCTGGCCGAGTACGGCTACGGCGACGTCGAAGAGGTTGTGACGGCCGAAGAGGACATCATGTTCTCCCTGCCCAAGGAAATCCGGGCCACGCTCAAGGCCATGGGCGATTCGTCCCGCGGCCTGGGCGGACGACGCCGCGAGGCTGCTGAGTAGCTTTCGTCGGGGTTTAGCCCGTCTCAGTTGCGGTACCGATTGCCCTGTGCACCCTGCTTGATGCATGGCGCTGGTTGCCTGATGCCCGATGCCGTGGGCCTGTTGGACCGCAGTCTTGTTGCAGCCCCGCAGTGAAAGCGGTCCGGGCATCTGCGGAGCACTGAAATGCCCCTTACCCACGTGGATAGGTAGTCCGTCCACAGCTTGAAACTACTTGTTGTTGCGGCCCTTTTGGCTGCATAGAGTCGAACACATGTTCGAATCAAACTGGGCGGCAAAGCCCTCTCGCGGCGACCGCCCCCATTCGAGTTCCATGACCTCTGGTGCGGCTGCTGCTGTGGCTGGCGTGGGGGCTACTGCTATGGCTGGTGCTGTGGCCGGTGTGGGGGAGGGCGGACCCGCCCTTCCCTCCAATCAGGATCCCGGGTCCGTTGCTGTGGTGGCATCGATGATCCGGGAATTGTCCTCGGCCGAGGCGCTCGCCGGTATTGCTGCTGATTCCCAGGCAGGGCTGGTGGACCGGTTGAGGGCCCTGGAGGAATTGAAGGCTGCCGCTAGTGCCGCCCAGGCTCGCGCCGCGACCGCGTTGGACGCATCGGCGCGGGCTGGCCATGCCCGGGCGGGGTTGCCGGCGGAGAAACAGGGGGTCGGAGTGGCCGCACAGGTTGCTCTGGCCCGGCGTGAGTCCCCGGCCAGGGGTGGCCGGATCCTGGGTTTCGCGAAGGCCCTGACTACGGAGATGCCCTGCACTCTTTCGGCGTTGTCTGAGGGGCGGATCAGCGAGTGGCGGGCCACCCTGCTGGTGAGGGAGACGGCATGCCTGAGCGTTGAGGACCGAATGTTGGTGGATCGGGAGGTCGCCGGGGATCCTGCCGTGTTGGACGGTTTGGGGGATGGGCGGTTGATTGCTTTGGTCCGGAAGATCACGTGCCGGATTGATCAGGCGGCGTTGGTGCGGCGGGCGGCGAAGGCGGTGGAGGACCGGTTCGTGTCCTGCCGGCCTGCCCCGGACACCATGACCTATCTGACCGGGTTGTTGCCGGTGGCGCAGGGTGTGGCGGTGTTCGCGGCGTTGAGCCGGGAAGCGGATGTGCTTCGTGCCCGCGGTGATGTGAGGGGCCGGGGCCAGATCATGGCCGACACGATGGTGGAACGGATCACCGGGCAGGCCCAGACGGAGCAGGTGCCGGTCGAGGTGCAGCTGGTAATGACGGACCGGTCCCTGCTGGCCGGGGACCGTGAGCCGGCGTTCCTGGCCGGGTACGGGATCGTGCCGGCATTGTGGGCACGGGACCTGGTCCGCAAGGCCACCGGGCAACGAAGCGAGACAGACTGCCGGACAGCAGCGGGAAATCCGGCCGTGCCTCCCGCGGATGCCGCGCTCCTGCCCGCCGATGAGCCGGGTTTCTGGCTGCGCCGCCTCTACACCGCACCGGCCACAGGCGAGTTGATCGGCATGGATTCGAAGGCCCGTTTTGTGCCTGCGAACCTGGCCCGGCTGATCACGGCCAGAGACCAGACCTGCCGAACGCCGTGGTGTGATGCACCCATCCGGCACATGGACCACATCCGGCCGCACAAGGACGGCGGAGTCACTGAGGTCCGAAACATCCAAGGGCTGTGCGAGGCCTGCAACCACGCGAAGGAAGCACCCGGGTGGGCGGCCGAATCCATGCAGGATCAGCAGGCGCAGACCCGCCATACGGTGGAAGTCGCAACGCCGACAGGCCACCGCTACCGATCAACAACGCCGCCACTGCCAGGCGCCCCACGTGGCAAACTCCAACCGGATGAGTCCCTCCATCCATCCGGCCTGCCTATCCCGGCGATGCAGCCATAGCCAGGCCCCTCCCATGCGGTGGGCGTGCGGGTTACCGGCTCATGCCCGGTATCATTTACTACCGTGGCTCTTACTATTGGCATCGTCGGCCTGCCCAACGTCGGCAAATCAACCCTGTTCAATGCGCTGACCCGGAACAACGTGCTGGCGGCGAACTATCCGTTCGCCACCATCGAACCGAACGTCGGCGTCGTGTCCCTGCCCGACCCGCGGCTGGCCAAGCTGGCCGAAATCTTCGGAAGTGCACGCATCCTGCCGGCAACGGTGTCCTTCGTGGACATTGCCGGCATCGTCAAGGGCGCCTCGGAAGGCGAAGGTCTGGGCAACCAGTTCCTGGCCAACATCCGCGAGGCTGAAGCCATCGCCCAGGTTATCCGCGTGTTCGATGACCCCGACGTCATCCACGTGGACGGCAAGGTCGACCCGCGCTCGGACATGGAAACGATCAACACCGAACTCATCCTCGCGGACCTGCAGACGCTGGAAAAGGCGATCCCGCGGGTGGAGAAGGAAGTGAAGATCAAGAAGCGCGACGCCGCGCAGCTGGCTGCCATGCAGGCAGCGCAGGCCGTGCTCGAACGCG
Source organism: Arthrobacter sp. Y3224198 (assembly GCF_059090025.1). Lineage (NCBI taxonomy): Bacteria > Bacillati > Actinomycetota > Actinomycetes > Micrococcales > Micrococcaceae > Arthrobacter > Arthrobacter sp. Y3224198. The sequence goes on along the minus strand of NZ_JBNHFG010000007.1, from coordinate 43,128 downwards.
GCGATACCATCTTCTCTTCCGTTGCCAGCGACAAGCTGGACATGGAGCACCTGCGTGAGCTGAGCCTGCTTACCGCCAAGCCGTTCATCTACGTGTTCAACGTGGACGATGCCGTGCTCGGCAACCCCGACCGCCAGGCCGAACTCCGTGAACTCGTAGCTCCTGCCGACTGCATCTTCCTGGACGCCAAGCTCGAAGCCGACCTGGTGGAGCTGGACGAAGAAGAAGCCCGCGAGATGCTGGAAATGAACGGCCAGGAGGAATCCGGACTGGACCAGCTGGCCCGTGTCGGCTTCCACACTCTGGGCCTGCAGACCTACCTCACTGCCGGCCCGAAGGAAACGCGCGCCTGGACCATCAAACAGGGCGATACCGCTCCGCAGGCTGCCGGCGTAATCCATTCCGACTTCCAGCGCGGCTTCATCAAGGCCGAGGTCGTGTCCTTCGACGACCTGGTGGAGGCCGGCTCCATGGCCGAAGCTAAGTCCCGCGGCAAGGTCCGCATCGAAGGCAAGGACTACGTCATGGCCGACGGCGACGTGGTGGAGTTCCGCTTCAACGTCTAGAGACACTCCCCTCACCTGCTATGAGGCCTCGCCCCGCTGATCCGAGGCGAGGCCTTCGCACGGCATGAAGCGGCTTCGATACACCACCAGGTACCGGCAGTCGATTTAGCTGATGCAGTATCTTATTAGGCTCAGTGAAGTATTCAATTGTTTACCTGATCTAGGTAATTTGAGTCTGGTCATGCGGTCACTGGCCAATTTGAGGTGCTAGTAGCACGAGAGGCAATATGAGTATTAGCGAGGTTTGGCTCGGAGTGGATGCTGTCCCAGCTTCGCAGTTCACTTCAGTGGTTGATGAGGACGAGCGTCTGGTTCTTCAGTCCGTCTAGCGCTGTTACCGCTGAATGTCCCCAAACGAGGGTTCTTTCCCTCGGATGCATAACGTCTGTATGCAACAAGATATTCTCTCCGACAGGTTCTCTGTCTAACTGTTCGAGCATATGGAGCCCGACTCCTTTTACCTAGGTGGGGCTGGAGTCGGTAGTTGTGGACCACCCATTGACAGGGGCCAGATTGCTCAGCGGGATGTGATCTGCTCCCTGTCGAACACTGTCTTACAGGTAGAGCATTTCAATCGGTTCGTGCTCTGTGGTTGAACGGTGTAGGTATTGCAGAGTGGGCAGAGATGTCCCTTGGCCATGTCGTTGTCCTTTGTCCGTGTGATTGCTGCGAACACGTTGTTCAGCACGCTTCCTGTAATGAATTAGACCACAAGAGGAAAAGCGTGGCGCTGCTGACTAGTGAATGTGTGAGCCCGCCGGGCTAATCGGATAGGGGGCAGCGGGCTCCAGTCTACGTGCCCGCATCGATGATCGCCCGCCCCCGAGCGATTCACAGCCAATCATGGCGAAAAACGAAGCCGCGACGAACGACTAGGTGGATCTGAGGACATGTGTAAGGCTCGTCGCATGACGAGAATATTACCTTGGGTCCGAGGCCGCGGGTTTAGCCGGCTTCTTGCAAAGGAGACAAACATATCGGACCTTTTGCAGTTTCTGAGCGATCGTGACAGTTCGCCGTGGACAGGTTTAGTTGGGTTTGCCCCGGTTGAAGTTAGACGCGAGGAATTCGCCGCGAACAATGCGGACTTGTTGTTGGTTGCCGAAGACGGACGACAAGTTGTGGTGGAAGTGAAGCTGGGCCATAACCTGGGAAAGAAGCAGCAGGCGGCCTATGAAAGCCTCCCGGAGGACACCGAGCTATATCTCGCGGCGCTCACCGTGGACAGGCCGCGTTTGGCGGCGGGATTGGCAAGCCGCTGGAGGTTCCTTAGCCTTGCCGGGCTCTTTACTGCCTGGGTCGGAGTAGGTGACGATCTGGCACGGGCCATCTCCGTCGAGGTCGCAGGGTTGCTCACTGAATGGGATGCTGAAATTGCCGCGGTACTCAAACCATATGGAGAAGATGGTGCCAAGCCCCTTGCCGCCCTAAACCAGAAGTTTCTCGCAAGGGGAATCACTCGGCGAATAGAATCTGACCTTGAAGAACGAGAGTTGATGGCTTGGGCAGGAGTGACCAGTGGGGGAGGGCTGCCGATCATCCAAGCATGGATACCCATCAGGAACGAGGGAAAAGATAGGTGTTTTATAGCTGAAGTCCGTTGGTGGGATGGAAAACCTGGAGGTGAACTGAGGTTCGGCGTCGACTTCGAGCCTCGCCCCGGCCATCCAGAAGACGAAGAGGTGCGCCGAGCGGCCTTCGACTTGGCATGCAGCATGGATCGGTACATCGAATTTAAGGCATTGAGAGAGCATCTCAAGGGTGCTAACCCGAGACTCGCGGGGTTGCTGGGTCGAAAGGCGAATACCCGCCCAATTGGAAAGGGCGATTGGGAGCGAGTCATCCTCCACGGATTCGCAGGGGCTCCTCTCCACGGCGGTAAGAAGAACACCCGGCGTAGCACTCAGCCTCCATTCTACGGAGACGGTGCTCTGCGATATCAGGCAATTGTAGACATCGACTTCGCTAACGCGGGGGGTCAGGACGTTACAGAGCTGCTAACGGCTACTTTGTCGTTCTTGGCAACGAATCAGCCCCGCTAATGTATGGGTGTCCGCTAGAAGTCGAAAGGTCCTAATGCGGATGGGCGTCGTCTGTACAGTTTCGCGTATTGAGTCTGCGAATGTGGTGGAGTTTAGGTTTAACGTCTCGATTCCTCGCCTGAATCAATAGACATGCCGCCCCTCGTGAGAACGAATCAGGGCGGCGTTTCTTGTACAAAAATCGATAGCTGCACCATCCCCACCACAAAAGATCTGGTTCCGGCCGTTATCAGCAGCGGGCTCAACGGCTTCGGTGGATCCATCGTCCGGCACCATGAGTTATGAAATTAGTATCAAGGGGAAACAGGTTTAATTGGGTAAAGGACAGGAGCGATGAATTGACCCCACAAACCGAGGGCAACGTCTCAGCGGATCCGCCGAAGAAGCCGTCACGGTCGTTGAAGAGTAATTTGGCCTTTTGGGGAATTTTGCCCACCTTTGGGGTGCTCGTCCTAGCGCTTACGGTTGGACCGTGGGTTATTAACTCCTATGACGACGACCATCGGGTTCGAATGGAATGCACCGTCATAGATGCTGAGGGAGGTACCTATAGTGGTGCCGGTCGTAATGTCGGATCGAGGCCGGAGCTAATCATCAGGACGTCGGACTGCGGGACGTTGACCTTGATCCATGAGTCTGACCAGGCGGCCAACGAGGTGATGGCTGCTGACCTGGCGCAGGGAGGTAGGTTCGAATTCGAACTGGGCCAGGCGACGCGCACCTTGATGGGTTTCTTTGACGTCATCGGTATGAAGCCAGTGGTTTCTTCATACGAAAAAGTCGACTGACTCAGCTGAGATCTAGGGGATCTGCCTCCCAGAGACTGGTGGACGGACGCCCCAACGCACCCGTTCGTTTTGATTCACAGGGCTGCGTCCGGTGTCCTCCGGTTGGGACCACGTTTTCGGACGGCCGAAACTAGCTGTTGGTCGGCCTTGCCGTTACCGGCCGCGTCTTACCTGACGTAGCCTTGTGATCCCCGGTGGCCGGGCAGCAGCCCGGCCAGCCGCAACATAAAAGCAGGCCGGACCCAATGGGTCCGGCCTGCTTTTAGTTACTGCGTATCTGGCTGGGCAGCTGCTTAGACGGTCGTGCCGGCTTCAGGCAACGATTCCCCGCGCGAGCGCAGGTAAGTTCCGATGGCCAGCCGGTTGATCGCAGATCGGCTCACGATGCCGACCGGCCGGGAGTCGTCCCCGTTGACCACCGGCACCTTTTTGAGCCGCGCGTCCGACAGCGCAGCGACAGCGTCACTGACGGATGCGCCGGCGTCGATGGTGACGACGTCGTGCGTGGCGAGCCTCATGACATTCAGGTTTGCCAGGTCGGACATTGCCTGTTCGAGGTCATCGTCCGCGCCGATCGCGTAGGAGTAGATCGACGTCGACGACGGATGGGTGGCCGACAGGTAGCGCAGGACGTCACCGTCGGACAGGAAGCCGGCCAGGGTGCCGTCAGCGTTGAGGACCGGTGCCCCCGAGATGCCGCGCTCGGCAAAGGTCTGCAGGGCATCAAGCACGGTGGAGTCCGAGGAGAGGGCATACACATCGGTCTTCATGATCGACTGGACGCTGTCCGCCGGAGCCTGGACGCTTTCAGCCGAGCGACGTGACCGCACCGAACGGTAGGCCAGGAAAGCGAGCAGAATGCCGATAAGCGAGGTGACAACCACCAGGGCCACCGAACCGTGGAAGCCGGTGAGCAGCGCGTCGCCTTCGCTGCGTCCTGCGCCCAGCTTCGCCGCAATCAGGGCGCCGTAGATACCGGTGGCAAGGGAGGTGCCCACGCAACCGGCGATCTGGAAGCTGGTGGAGACAATCGTGACGCCGTGCGGGCTGGTCTCACGGTCGAGGTTGGACAGTGCAAACGTCTGTGCAGGCCCGACGACGAATGCCGTAGCCAGCACTGCCGGCACGTAGAGGATGCCGAAGATCCAGACAGATGTGTGTCCGGCAGCGACTCCGACGAGCGTGACGAAGATGGCCATAACGAGGAACCCGAGCGGGATGGACCAGCGTCCGCCGTGCCGGTCGAACAGGCGGCCGGCGATCGGCCCCATCCCCACGGTCAGCAGGATTCCGGGTGCGAGGGTGAGCGAAGCGCCCAGCGGGGGCATGTCGAGCGCACCCTGCAGGAACAGCGGGATGGTGACGTTCATGGCGAACACGAAGACCAGGCCCAGCATCGTCATCAGCACGCCGAGCACGAAAGGCGCGCTGGAGAACGGCCGCAGATCGATCAGGGGATGCTCGATGCGGCGCTGGCGCACGATGAACAGCCACATTGCGAGCAGGCCGACGACGCCGGCGATGCCTGCGTAAAGGGCGGATCCCTCGAATGCGCTGGAGACACCGTAGAGGATGCCGGCCAAGCCGACAGCAACGAGGATGAACGAGAGGATATCGAGAACCGGGCGGCCCAGCTCAGTAACGTTCCGCAGGACAATCGCGCCGGCGATCAGCACAGCGAGCGTGAGGCCGCCGAATACCCACATCAGAGTTGTCCACGGAGCGGCGGTCAGGATGACACCGGACAGGACGATCGCCAGCGACGGTCCCAGCGTGGTCATCGCAGCCATGATGCCCATATTGAGGCCAAGCTTTTCGCGCGGGGACACGGCAAGTGTGATGTTCATGCCGATAGGGGTGAGCAGGCCGGTGCCAACCGCCTGCAGCAAACGCGCGATCAACAGTACTTCGAAGGTGGGGGCCAGGGCTCCCACCACAGAACCGATCGTCATAAGAGCGACGACGGCGACGAACAGCGGGCGTGTGGGGAACCGGTGGTAGAGAACGTTCGCGACAGGGACAAACACCGCTGCGACAAGCAGGTAGCCGGTGGTCAGCCACTGCACGGTACTCACATTGACGCCGAAGTCCTGCATGATCGGCGTGAAGGCGACGTTGAGGAACGTCTCGTTGAAAGTGGCAAGGAACGCCGCGGCGGCCGCGACCGCGATCATTCCACCTGCACGTCCCTTGATGTCCGGACGGGAAGAGTGAGGGGGCGCCATGAAATCTCCTGACAGTCGGCGGGGTGGAGGGCTATCGACCGTGCCGTGTCAGAAAGTTCTTATATGGACTTCGCGTGTCGTGTCATCGATGCCGTGGGGGCCAGAGGCCAGCAATGATTCTAGCAGACAGGGGATCCGGGCCGTGGGGCACGGGATGTCTGCATCGCGAGCCGGTATGGGAGATCCGCAGCGGGGTGTCGCATTAGTGCAGTGCGCAGGGCCCTAACTTCCGGAACCCCTAGGATGAATTCATGTTTGAATGGGTTTCCGGCGCGTGGTCCTACAGTTTTGCACTTTTACTAAGTGCGTCGGCAGGGGTGGTCGCGGAGAAATTCCTCAACATATCCGGCCGTTTGGTCCAACCGCTCTGGTACAAAACCTTTGGCAGAATCTACCGGCAACGCCGGCTGCGCAAAGAATCCCGCCTCCTCGGTGCCGGAGAAACCTTTGCCGTTGGCGCGGCCAAACATGAGATCTACGTCAGGCAGTTTGCCGTGGACGGTTTCCGCCCTGAGCATTTGGTCTCCGCAACCCTGCCGGCACAGTCTCCGCGCATACTTATTGAACGGCTTCCCGCAAGGATGCAGCCGCGGGAAGCCGCTGAAATTGAGCAGATGATCGAGGATAAACGCAGAGAGCTGGATGCAGCCCCGGGAGCTTGGAACGCTGAAATGCTTGCCCTGCGCAGACTGGAAGTCTCACGGGTTGGTTCCCATGAGTTGCCGGCATTGAAGCTCCATTATGCGAAAACCGATTATGCGTCTTTTCAGGTTATTGCCTCGGAATGGGAGAAATGTTTCGCCGGGGGACTGGAAGGTGGAGAAATCCTCGGCGAGGAACTGCTTGATGTGCTGCCGGGCCTGTCGCATTCCTTTGGCATCAATCTGACCATTGAAACCGCAGATGATCAGCTGCTTCTCACCCGTAGAAGCGCGAAAACGTCCGGCGGCCGCAACCTGCGGCACATCTCGGTGAATGAGGGCATGGCGCTGATGGACATGGACCCGAGAACCGGGATTCCGGACCCGTACCGCACGGCGTTGCGCGGCATCTCGGAGGAACTGGGAGTCGACCTCGGGGACGAACCGGATATTCGGAACCGGATTACCTTCCACGGTCTCGTCTGCGACGTCACCCGGTATGAGTGGGCGCTGCTGGGCCACGTCAACCTGGCCCAGACAGCATGGACCAACTCGTCATTCATCCAGGCCCGCCGTCTCGGCTTGGGACCGGACGACTGGGAGTCGAACCGACTCGAGTTCATTCCTATGACTAAGGCCGCTGTTGAAGAGGCCCTGCGGGACGATGCGGAGTGGGTAGGGCACGGATACATGAATCTCGTGTTTTCCGCGATGCACCGCCTCCGGAGCGATCAGCGTGCCATCCTCACAGCTGTCCGTTCAGCACTTCTCTGAGATTACGGCCGGCGCAGATACCATCCTGACGCTTAGCTGCTCACGCCCAGCGCCTTGCCGACGGTGGAATCGTCGGTAAGGGCCTGGAGCATGCACGCGGCAAGGTCCCCGCGCGGAATGGACCCGCCCAGCTTTCCGTCACTGCCCACTTCAAACGAACGCCACGTCCCGGCAGGCTGTTTGTCCGTGAGGCCGGTGGGTCGGACGATCGTCCAGTCCAGGCCCGAGGCGCGGACAGCCGCTTCCTGCTCATTGTGGTCCGCCAGCGGCTTGGCCAGCACCACCCGGGTAATCAGTCCCAGCGGACCGGGCAGCTGCGAGGAGGAATCGCCGGCTCCCAGGGATGACTGCACCACCAGCCTGCTCACGCCGGCCTGCTGCATGGCCTTGATGACGGCCCTGGTCACGGCAGTGCGTTGGTGGTGGACACCCTTGGCTCCGCCCACGGTGACCACAACGGCGTCGGCATCTGCGACGGCGCCGGACACAACAGCGGGATCCGCAGCGTCTCCGCTAAGGGCACGGACTACGGTCGGAGCGCGGCCGCTGCGCGAGAGGACCGTCATCTCGTGCCCGGCTGCAGCGGCAAGTGAGGCCAACTGGGCGCCGGTTCCCTGTGATCCTCCGACAACGGTGATCTTCATGACGTCCTTCGGATGGTTGCGAACAGGCAATTGTCCCTCCCATCATCCCACCGCAGCCCGTTGCTTTCGCTGGCCGTGCTGGAAAAACGTGAACGGCGTCAAACAGCGCATCAGTGTGCCATCGAACATCCAAATGTGACATGCCAACGCATGTAATACAGGGGCGGTATGCCAAATTGTTACCCATGGCTTCCGTACGCTTTAATCCCATGTGGGGAGCGTCTTTCGGAGCCCGCCGACGGCACCGGGCGCCCCGTGCCGAAGGCGGCTGCCGGACTTTGTTACCGCGGTGAAACAACTTGGGCTTATGCTGTTGGCTTTGTGAGTCGGTTCACCATTTGGCGGAGCCGCAACACCGGCGTTATTTACGCCGGAACCGAACAGAACTAGGAGGCGGAATGCGCGTCACACGCACTTCCAAAATGCTGAGCGTAGCGGCGGTTGCCGCACTTGCGCTGAGCGCCTGCGGTGGAGGATCCGACGAATCGGCTGAAGGCTCCGGTGACAGCGAGGGCAACAGCACCGCGATCATCACGGCCAACGGCACCGAGCCGCAGAACCCGCTGATGCCGGTCAACACCAACGAAGTTGGCGGCGGACGCATCATGGACCTGCTCTTCGAAGGCCTGGTCAGCTACGACGCTGACGGCAACACCGTAAATGAGCTGGCTGAATCCATCGATACCGAGGATTCCCAGACCTACACGATCAAGATCAAGGCTGACCAGAAGTTCACCAACGGCGAGGCCATCACGGCCAAGTCCTTCGTGGATGCCTGGAACTTCGGCGCAGCTGCCAAGAACGCCCAGCTGAACTCGTACTTCTTCGAGAGCATCGAAGGCTATGACGAAGTCAGCGCAGAGGGTGCAACGGCTGACACGATGAGCGGCCTCGCCGTCGTCGATGACACCACGTTCACGGTCAAGCTCAGCCAGCCTGAGTCCGACTTCCCGCAGCGCCTGGGCTACACGGCATTCTTCCCGCTGCCCGCCGGTGCCATCGCGGACCCCGCAGCCTTCGGCGAGAAGCCGGTCGGCAACGGCCCGTACATGCTGGCCGGCGACGACGCCTGGCAGCACGAGGTCCAGATTGAACTGGTCAAGAACCCGGACTACACCGGAACCCGTGTGCCGCAGAACGGTGGAGTGACCTTCAAGTTCTACTCCTCCTTCGATGCAGCCTACGCGGACCTGCAGTCCGACCACCTGGACATCCTGGACACCATTCCGACGCCTGCGCTGAAGACATTCAAGACCGACCTGGGTGAAGGCCGCTACTCCGAGAAGGCGTACGCCGGCAACCAGACCATCACCATCCCGGGCTACCTGCCGGAGTTCTCCGGTGAAGCCGGCGAGCTGCGCCGCCAGGCCATCTCCATGGCCATCGACCGGAACCAGATCACCGACGTGATCTTCTCCGGCTCGCGTGAACCCGCCAAGGACTTCACCGCTCCGGTGATCGAGGGCTACAGCGACAGCATCCCCGGCAACGAGGTGCTCGAGTTCAACCCCGAGAAGGCCAAGGAACTGTGGGAGCAGGCGGAGAAGATTTCGCCGTGGCCCGCTGACAAGGCCTTCACTATTGGCTACAACGCCGACGCCAACCACAAGGAATGGGTTGACGCCGTCGCCAACGGCCTGAAGAACAACCTGGGCATCAACGCCGAAGGCAAGCCCTACGCTACGTTCAAGGAACTGCGCGCAGACGCTACCGCCAAGACCCTGTCCGGTGCCATCCGCACCGGCTGGCAGGCAGACTACCCGTCGCTGAACAACTTCCTCGGCCCGCTGTACGGCACCGGTGCAGGTTCCAACGACGGCGACTACTCGAGCGAAGAGTTCGACAGCCTGCTGACCGAAGGCCTGGCCGCTTCGACTCCGGAAGACGGAGCGAAGATTCTCAACCAGGCACAGGAAGTCCTCCTGAAGGACCTCCCGGTTGTCCCGCTGTGGTACCAGGTGGCACAGTCCGGCTGGAGCTCCAACGTGGATAACGTTGAGACCGGCTGGAACGGCGTCCCGGTTTACTACAACGTCACGGCCAAGTAGCACTATCTAGACCGACCGAACCGGGGCCCGGCCAAAAGGCCGGGCCCCGGCTTGTATTCGGGTTCTTACCCCCAAGAACAGGCATACAAAAAATGCGAGACTCCAATCTCCCACAGCTGGCAGGAGGCCACCCCTAATGGCCGGCTACGTCATCCGACGCTTCCTTCAAATGATTCCCGTTTTCTTCGGGGCCACCTTCCTCGTCTATTTCCTCGTTTTCTCCCTGCCCGGCGACCCGATCGCCGCGCTCTTCGGCGACAAGCCCGTTAATGAGGCCGTTGCCGCCCAGCTGCGCAGCCAGTACAACCTGGACCAGCCCTTTATCGTCCAGTACCTCCTGTACCTGAAGAACCTGGTCACCTTCGACCTCGGCGTCGACTTCTCCGGCCGCCAGGTCACCGACGTCCTTGCCCAGGCCTTCCCCGTGACGATCCGCCTGGCCATCCTGGCCCTGCTCTTCGAAGCCGTTTTCGGTATTGTGTTCGGCCTCATTGCCGGCCTCAAGAAGGGCAAGATCTTCGACAGCACGGTACTGGTTGTTTCCCTGATCGTGATCGCGATCCCGGTTTTCGTCCTCGGCTTCCTGCTGCAGTTCCTGGTAGGCGTGAAACTCCAATGGACGTCCCCGACAGTGGGCGGCGACGCCGGGTTTACGGACCTGATATTGCCGGCACTTGTGCTCGGCCTGGCGTCCTTCGCCTATGTGCTTCGCCTGACCCGTACATCGGTCATCGAAAACATGAACGCCGACTACGTCCGCACCGCTACCGCCAAGGGCCTTTCCCGTCCGCGTGTAGTTACCGTCCACATCCTGCGCAACTCACTGATTCCCGTGGTGACGTTCCTCGGGGCCGACCTGGGTGCGCTGATGGGCGGCGCCATCGTCACCGAAGGCATCTTCAACGTCCCCGGAGTGGGACAGCGACTTTACCAGTCCGTCATCAGGGGAGAGGGTCCCACAATCGTTTCGATCGTGAGCGTCCTCGTTTTCGTCTACGTGATCGCCAACCTCCTGGTAGACCTCCTGTACGCCTGGCTTGATCCGAGGATCCGTTATGCATAAAGACACCACAAGCACCGAGCACTACGTGGCTCCGCTGGAGGAGACCCCTCTGGCAGCAACCGACAGCGTCAAGGAAGATGTCCAGCCGCTGAGCCTCTGGGGGGAGGCCTGGCGCAACCTGCGCAAGCAGCCGCTGTTCATCATTTCCGCCCTGCTGATCCTGCTGATCCTTGCCGTCGCGGCCTTCCCGGGCCTGTTCACCAGCGCATCGCCGGACGAAGGCTGCCTGCTGTCCAATTCCGACGGCGGCCCCGCGCCCGGGCATCCGCTCGGGTTCACCCTCCAGGGTTGCGACGTGTACGCCCGCGTCATCTACGGCGCCCGTGCCTCCGTTATGGTCGGCCTGCTGACCACCATTGCCGTGGTCATCATCGGCGGGATCCTCGGCGCCCTGGCCGGCTACTACGGCGGCTGGCTCGACGCCGTTATTGCCCGCCTCGGCGACATCTTCTTCGCCCTGCCGCTGATCCTCGGCGCCATCATCATCATGCAGCTGCCGGCGTTCCGTGAAAACCGCACCGTCCTGACGGTGGTCTTCACATTGCTGATCTTCGGCTGGCCGCAGGTTGCCCGCATTACCCGCGGTGCCGTGATCTCGGTGCGCAACGCCGACTTCGTGGTGGCCTCGCGCTCCCTGGGCGTCTCGAAGTTCTCCGCGCTGATGAAGCACGTCATCCCCAACTCGATTGCTCCCGTGATCGTGATCGCGACCATTTCGCTGGGCACGTTCATTGTCGCCGAGGCCACGCTGTCCTTCCTGGGCATCGGCCTGCCGCCCAGCATCATGTCCTGGGGTAACGACATCTCGGCAGCGCAGACCTCGCTGCGGTCCAACCCGGCGACGCTGCTCTGGCCGGCTGCCGCCCTGTCCATTACCGTGCTGAGCTTCATCATGCTCGGTGACGCGGTCCGTGATGCTCTTGATCCGAAGGCGCGCAAACGATGACCACCAACACTGAAACCACGGCTGTGAAGCCGCTGCTCGAAATCCGCGACCTGGCCATTACCTTTGCCACCGCCAACGGCGACGTCGAAGCGGTCCGCGATGCGCACCTGACGATCATGCCCGGCGAGACCGTGGCCATCGTGGGTGAGTCCGGCTCCGGCAAGTCCACCACCGCGCTGGCTGCCATCGGGCTGCTGCCCGGCAACGGCCGCGTCAGCGGCGGACAGATCCTGTTCGACGGCGAGGACATCTCCAACGCCAGCGCCAAGCGGATCCAGGAACTGCGCGGCAACTCCATCGGCATGGTTCCGCAGGATCCGATGTCCAACCTCAACCCGGTCTGGAAGATCGGTTTCCAGGTCAAGGAAACCCTGCGCGCCAACGGGCTGCCCCACGCACCGGCAGACATTGCCAAGGTGCTGGAGCAGGCCGGCCTGCCGGACGCCGCCCGCCGTGCCAAGCAGTACCCGCACGAGTTCTCCGGCGGCATGCGCCAGCGCGCGCTGATCGCCATCGGCCTTTCCTGCCGGCCCCGCCTGCTGATCGCCGATGAGCCGACGTCGGCACTGGACGTTACCGTGCAGCGGCAGATCCTGGACCACCTGGGCACCCTGACCGATGAACTGGGAACCGCCGTACTGCTGATCACCCACGACCTCGGCCTGGCCGCGGAGCGTGCGCAGAAGGTGGTGGTGATGTACAAGGGGCGCGTGGTGGAAGCCGGGCCTGCCCTGGAAATCCTCACCAACCCGCGCCACCCCTACACGCGCAAGCTCGTGGAATCGGCGCCCTCGCTGGCCTCGAAGCGGATCGACTCCGCCAAGAGCCTCGGCCTGGAGAGCGCGGACCTGCTGACGTCCGAAGACGAGACGAAGCTGGAAGCGGCGGACAACGTCATCGAGGTCAAGGACCTGACCAAGGTGTTCAAGCTGCGCAGCGGCCTGGGCCGGTCCACCGACTTCACGGCTGTGGACAACGTGTCCTTTAACATCAAGCGCGGCACCACCACCGCCGTCGTGGGGGAGTCCGGCTCGGGCAAGTCCACGGTGGCGCGCATGGTGCTGAACCTGGAGACGCCCACCAGCGGCTCCATCCTGTTCAACGGCGTCGACATGACCACGCTGAACAGCAAGCGCCTGTTCGAGTTCCGCCGCCGAGTACAGCCGATCTTCCAGGACCCCTACGGTTCCCTGGACCCGATGTACAACATCTTCCGCACCATCGAAGAACCGCTGCGGGTGCACAAGATCGGCACTGCCAAGAGCCGTGAGGCGAAGGTGCGCGAGCTCCTGGACCAGGTGGCCCTGCCGTCGTCGGTCATGCGCCGGTTCCCGAACGAGCTCTCCGGCGGCCAGCGCCAGCGCGTCGCCATTGCGCGGGCACTGGCCCTGGATCCCGAAGTGGTCATCTGCGACGAAGCCGTGTCGGCACTGGACGTGCTGGTGCAGGCCCAGATCCTGAACCTGCTCGCGGAACTGCAGTCGGAGCTGGGGCTGAGCTACCTGTTCATCACCCACGACCTCGCCGTGGTCCGCCAGATCGCCGACTTTGTCTGCGTGATGGAGAAGGGCAAGCTGGTCGAAACCGGTTCCACGGACGACGTGTTCGACGCCCCGCAGCAGGCCTACACGCAGGCCCTGCTGGCGGCCATCCCGGGCTCGCGCCTGGAACTGCCGCCGGAAGTCGCCTGACAAGCGCCTGACCGCACCGAAGGCGGGGAGCCCCATGGGGGTTCCCCGCCTTCGGCGTCTGTACCGCTTGGCCGGCAAGCGCTTCCGCCCCGGATTTGCGCCCTCGGTGAAGCTGCATTAGGGAAGATATGGTCTTGGGACTAGAATGTTAGCGTGCCCGCTGACGGCGGGGCCTTCGGTGGATTCTGACTGGTGATTGAGCAAGAGATTGAATCAGCATTCGTACAGAACAGCCGGATACGCCGGAACCAATCCGGCCGATAAGAAACACCCCCGAACTGATCTCCTATGAATTGAGTCCTCACGCATGTCAGAAACCAACACGGCTGTAAACAGCGCAGTGCGAAGCGATCTCCGCAACGTTGCTATTGTGGCCCACGTTGACCACGGTAAGACGACCCTCGTCGACGCCATGCTGAAGCAGACGAACTCGTTTGCCGCCCACGGAGACGTGGAAGAACGCGTGATGGACTCCGGTGACCTGGAGCGCGAAAAGGGCATCACCATCCTGGCCAAGAACACCACCGTGTTCTACAACGGCCCGGCTGCCAACGGCGAAACCATCACCATCAACGTCATCGACACCCCCGGCCACGCCGACTTCGGCGGCGAGGTCGAGCGCGGCCTGTCCATGGTCGACGGCGTTGTCCTGCTGGTTGATGCCTCGGAAGGCCCGCTGCCCCAGACGCGCTTCGTGCTGCGTAAGGCACTTGCCGCGAAGCTGCCGGTAGTCCTGCTGGTCAACAAGACCGACCGTCCCGATGCCCGGATCGACGAAGTCGTCAGCGAGTCCATGGACCTGCTGCTCGGCCTGGCCTCCGACCTCGCGGACGAAGTTCCGGACCTGGACCTTGACCTGGTCCTGAACGTTCCCGTTGTCTACGCCGCAGCCCGCGTCGGCGCCGCCTCCCTGGAGCAGCCGGCCGACGGCGAAGCTCCCGCGAACGACAACCTGGAACCGCTGTTCCAGACCATCCTGGAGCACATCCCCGCTCCCACGTACGACCCCGAAGGTGTCCTCCAGGCGCACGTCACCAACCTGGACGCCTCGCCGTTCCTGGGCCGCCTTGCCCTGCTGCGTATCTTCAACGGCACCCTCCGCAAGGGCCAGCAGGTTGCCTGGGCCCGCCAGGACGGCACCCTGAAGACCGTCAAGATCACCGAACTCCTCGCCACCAAGGCGCTGGAGCGCGTACCCACCGAATCCGCCGGACCCGGCGAAATCGTGGCCGTGGCCGGTATCGAAGACATCACCATCGGTGAAACCCTGACCGACGTCGACAACCCCAAGCCGCTGCCGCTGATCACCGTGGATGATCCTGCGATCTCCATGACCATCGGTATCAACACCTCGCCGCTGGCCGGCAAGGTCAAGGGCGCCAAGGTTACCGCCCGCCAGGTGAAGGACCGCCTCGACAAGGAACTGATCGGCAACGTGTCCCTGAAGGTCCTGCCGACCGAGCGTCCGGATGCCTGGGAAGTCCAGGGCCGTGGCGAGCTTGCCCTGGCCATCCTCGTGGAGCAGATGCGCCGCGAAGGCTTCGAGCTCACCGTCGGCAAGCCGCAGGTTGTCACCAAGATGATCGACGGCAAGGTCCACGAGCCGATGGAACACATGACCATTGACGTACCCGAGGAATACCTCGGTGCCGTCACCCAGCTGATGGCCGCCCGCAAGGGCCGGATGGTCAACATGGCCAACCACGGCACCGGCTGGGTCCGCATGGAATTCATCGTTCCCGCCCGCGGCCTGATCGGTTTCCGCACCCGCTTCCTCACGGAAACCCGCGGCGCCGGCATCTCCGCATCCATCGCCGAAGGCTACGAGCCGTGGGCCGGCCCCATCGAGTACCGCACCAACGGTTCGATGATCGCTGACCGCGCCGGCGTGGTGACCCCGTTCGCCATGATCAACCTGCAGGAACGCGGCTCCTTCTTCGTGGAGCCCACCTCCGAGGTTTACGAAGGCATGATCGTGGGCGAGAACTCGCGCGCCGATGACATGGACGTGAACATCACGAAGGAAAAGAAGCTCACCAACATGCGTGCCGCTTCCTCGGACACCTTCGAGAACCTCACCCCGCCGCGGAAGCTCACCCTGGAAGAGTCCCTCGAATTCGCCCGCGAGGACGAGTGCGTGGAGGTTACTCCGGAGTCCATCCGCATCCGCAAGCTGATCCTGGATGCCAACGAGCGCGCCAAGGCTTACCGCGCACGGGCAAAGGCCTAGCATCATCGCCACACCCGCAGAATCCGCCCGGAGGCCCCCGCGTTGGCGGGGGCCTTTGGCCGCTGTGATCGGCGGCATCCTCGCCGCCGTACTCGGCACCTCACTGCATAGCCAGGTGGTGTATGCCGGGGATGCCGGCCTGCCGGTAGGCGCGGTGCTGGCCGTGGTCTTCAGCTGCGCCGTGGCCCTGCTGGTCGGGTTGTGGCAGCGCAGTATGGCACTCAGCGCCGCGACCGGCGTCATCACCTACCTGCTGCTGGGACTGTTCTCGTTGGACCTGCTCAACGAGGCACCCCTGATCGTGACCGGCGCCGCCGCAGACCAGACGCCGCCCGTGGTGACGGCCGGTTTGGTCTGGCTGTTCGGCCAGGCCGTGGCCACCGTGGGGGCCGTACTGGCCTGCTCACGGGTGCTGGCCCGCGACCGGGCCGCCAAGCAGTAGCCGCGGGCAACCAGGCACCGAAAAGGCCGCCGGAACAATGTGTTCCGGCGGCCTTTTCGTGTTCCGGGCCTTCGGCAGCAGCCTTACACCCGGCGGGGAGCCCGGTGCGGGGGAGGCGGCGGGACGGTCTTGGCCGCGGTCACCAGCGGATAGGGGATGACGACGGCGCCGCGCCGGGTGGCCACGGTGCAGCCGGCATCGCCCACGGCCTCCAACGTCCCCAGGGCATCCGTGACGCCGCCCTCGATCCGGTACCGGACCACCACCCGCACACCCGGCTGCAGGCTGCGCAGCAGGGCCGCCGGTTCCTGGAAAGTCATGCCCCCATCCTATGTCCCGGTGTCCGGCAGACGCTGGAACAGCCGGCCGGGCCCTGGCCGCCGGGCGGCCTGCACCGTGCCCGGGGGCACTCCGGCTGGGAGATAATGGTTTCGGCTACTAACGTGGAACCAACACCCCCGCGACCCGCCGGCAGGCGGTCCGCAGATCAGGAAGGCAAGGGACGTGACGTACGTAATTGCGCAGCCGTGCGTAGATGTAAAAGACAAGGCATGTATCGAAGAATGCCCCGTGGACTGCATCTATGAAGGTGAACGCTCCCTCTACATCCACCCGGACGAATGCGTGGACTGCGGTGCCTGCGAACCTGTCTGCCCGGTAGAGGCCATCTACTACGAGGATGACACCCCCGAGGAATGGGCCGACTACTACAAGGCCAACGTCGAGTTCTTCGATGACCTGGGTTCCCCGGGCGGAGCAGCCAAGGTGGGCAACACCCACAAGGACCACCCGATTATCGCTGCCCTGCCTCCGCAGAACCAGGCATGAGCCCCGCAGCACCCCGGAGCTTCGGCCTGGACCTCCCGGAGTACCCCTGGGACGCCATGGCGCCGTACCAGCGCCGGGCCGCAGAGCATCCTGAGGGTGCCGTTAACCTCTCCATCGGCACCCCGGTGGACCCGACCCCCGGCGTCGTACGCGAGGCGCTCAGCGCCGCCGCAGACGCCCCGGGCTACCCCACCACCCACGGGACCGCGGACCTGCGGGCCGCGGTGTCCGAATGGTTCGCCCGGCGCCGAGGTGTACCGGGCTTGGATCCGCAGGCGGTGATGCCCACGGTCGGGTCCAAGGAACTGGTGGCCTGGCTGCCGCTGCTGCTCGGGCTGGGGGAGGGCGACGTCGTCGTCCGCCCCGTGGTGGCCTACCCCACCTATGACATGGGAGCGGTTTTTGCCGGTGCCACGGCCGTGGCCGCGGATAACCTTGACGAGCTGGATGATGAGACGCGCTCACGCGTGCGGCTCATTTGGGTGAACTCTCCCGGCAACCCCACCGGCATTGTGCGCCAGGCGGCATCGCTGCGCACCCTCGTGGAACAGGCGAGGGAAATCGGCGCGGTGGTGGCATCGGACGAGTGCTACGCCGAGTTGGGCTGGGGCGCCTGGGATCCTGCGCGGGGCGGCGAGCCCGTCCCCAGCATCCTGGACCCGCGGATTGCCGGCAGCAGCACCGAGTCGCTGCTCGCCGTCTATTCCCTGAGCAAGCAGTCCAACATGGCCGGCTACCGCGCCGCGTTCACCGCCGGTGACCCCGCCCTGATCGCCAACCTGGTCAACAGCCGCAAGCATGCCGGCATGATCGTCCCCGCACCGGTACAGGCCGCCATGGCCGCCGCCCTGCGGGACGACGAGCACGTGGCTGCCCAGAAGGACCTCTACCGGTCCCGGCGGGAGCAGCTGGTGCCGGCGCTGGAAGCCTTCGGCCTGAAGATCGAGCATTCCGAGGCCGGGCTGTACCTGTGGGCAAGTGCCGGTGAAGACACCTGGACCACGGTTTCCCGGTTCGCGGAACTGGGTATTGTCGTGGGCCCGGGCGTTTTCTACGGCGACGCCGGCGCAGGCTTTGTGCGGATTGCCCTGACGGGCTCCGACGCCGGCATCAGTGCCGCCGCCGGTCGGCTGCACTCCGCCGCGCAGGAATAGCCGCGCAGGAATAGTATTGGGCACTGCACCGGAAAACAGTCCCTGCCCATGTTGCGCTTGTACAACGGTGCCCGCTCCGATTAGTGGTAAGGGCACCGAAACGGGTAGCGTTTTAGCGAAATAGTTTAGCGGAATGCACTATGTCCCGTTGGAAGCGGATCCACATAGCGGCGGTTTCGAAAACTCCTAAAGGAGACTTAATGACTGAGCAACCTAGTGCCAAGCTTCAGTACGGGGCAAACCCGGAAGACGAGCTTGTGCTGCCGCGTGTTGCCGCAGCGGAAGGAAACGACGGACTCGACGTTTCCAAGCTGCTGAAGCAGACCGGTACCGTCACGTTTGACCCCGGGTTCATGAACACGGCGGCCACCACGTCCGCGATCACCTACATCGACGGCGACCAGGGCATCCTGCGGTACCGCGGCTATCCGATCGAACAGCTGGCCAAGCACTCGAGCTTCCTTGAGACCTCGTACCTGCTGATCTACGGGGAACTGCCGGCCCCCGCCGAGCTGGAAAACTTCGACCAGCGGATCCGCCGCCACACCCTGCTGCACGAAGACCTCAAGGGCTTCTTCGGCGGCTTCCCGCGCGACGCCCACCCGATGCCGGTGCTGTCCTCGGCCGTGAGCGCACTGTCCACGTTCTACCAGGATTCCCTGGACCCGTTCGATGAAGAACAGGTTGAGCTTTCCACCGTCCGCCTCATGGCGAAGCTGCCGGTGATTGCTGCGTACGCGCACAAGAAGTCCATCGGCCAGCCGATGCTCTACCCGGACAACTCCATGAACCTGGTGGAGAACTTCATGCGGCTCTCCTTCGGCCTGCCCGCCGAGCCGTACGAAATCGACCCGGACCTGGTGAAGGCCCTGGACCTGCTGCTGATCCTGCACGCGGACCACGAGCAGAACTGCTCCACCTCCACCGTGCGCCTGGTCGGCAGCTCCAACGCCAACATGTTCGCCTCGGTTTCCGCCGGCATCAGTGCCCTCTTCGGTCCGCTGCACGGCGGCGCCAACGAGGCAGTGCTGAACATGCTCCGCGACATCCAGGCCACCGGAATGCAGCCGGAAACCTTCATGGAGAAGGTCAAGAACAAGGAAGACGGCGTGAAGCTTATGGGCTTCGGGCACCGCGTCTACAAGAACTACGATCCGCGCGCCAAGATCGTCAAGGCCACGGCCCACGAAATCCTGGCCAAGCTCGGCGGCAACGACGAGCTGCTGGACATCGCCATGCGCCTGGAGGAAAAGGCCCTGGCCGACGATTACTTCATCGAGCGCAAGCTGTACCCGAACGTAGACTTCTACACCGGCCTGATCTACAAGGCCATGGGCTTCCCGGAGAAGATGTTCACCGTGCTCTTCGCCATCGGACGCCTGCCGGGCTGGATTGCCCAGTGGCGCGAAATGATGCAGGATCCGCAGACGAAGATCGGCCGTCCGCGCCAGCTGTACACGGGCGCTCCCGAGCGCAACTACCCGCAGCGCTGATTTCTTCGCATAAGGGCTGAATAAAAGGGCAGGCCCCCGGACTTTCCGGGGGCCTGCCCTTTTTGTCTGTTTTTTCCGGCCCTGCCGACCTGACTGTTTTTTCCGGGCCCACCGGCCAGGAGGTTTTTCCCGGCCGGCAAGCCCGGCTGACGGCCCGGTTAGGACGCGGCGTAGCCGTTGGGGTTGTTCTTCTGCCAGCGCCAGTGGTCCTCGCACATGGTGGCCAGGCTGCGTTCGGCACGCCAGCCCAGGTCGGCGTGGGCAGCGGACGGATCGGCGTAGCTGACGGCCGCGTCGCCCGGGCGCCGGTCGGCGAATTCGTAGGGAATGTCGCGCCCGGCCGCGGCGGAGAAGGCCCCCAGGACCTCCAGGACGGAGGAGCCGTTGCCGGTGCCGAGGTTCCAGCGGTGCACGCCGCCGGTACCCTGCAGGAAGTTCAGGGCGGCAAGGTGGCCTGCCGCAAGGTCTACAACGTGGATGTAGTCGCGAACTCCGGTGCCGTCCGGGGTGGGGTAGTCGTTACCGAAAACCATCACCTTCTCGCGGCGGCCCACGGCCACCTGCGCCACGAACGGCAGCAGGTTGTTGGGGATGCCCGTGGGGTCTTCGCCGATCCGTCCGGACTCGTGGGCGCCGGCCGGGTTGAAGTAGCGCAGCAGGGCGATGTTCCAGCGGCCGTCGGCAGCCCCCAGATCGCTGAGGATGTCCTCGATCTGCTCCTTGGTCCGGCCGTAGGGGTTCACGGCGTCCATGGGTGCGTCTTCGGTCAGCGGCACTTCCTCGGACGCGCCGTAGACGGTGGCGGAGGAACTGAACACCAGGGTGCGCACGTTGTGCCGGTCCATGGCTTCGAGGAGGTTGATGGTGCCCACTACGTTGTTGTGGTAGTAGAACAGCGGCTTGGCAACGGATTCACCCACCGCCTTGAGCCCGGCGAAGTGGATGACGGCGTCCAGGGAACCCTCCGCGAAGACGGTTTCCAGCGCTGCCGGATCCAGCAGGTCGGCCTTGACGAACGAGGCCTTCCGCCCGGTCAGTTCCTGGACCCGGCGAAGAGACTCCTCGCTGGAGTTCATCAGGTTGTCCAGGACCACCACGTCATGGCCCGCTTCGAGCAGGGCAAGAGTGGTGTGGGATCCAATATAGCCGGTGCCACCGGTGACAAGAATACGCATGCCCTAAGCCTAATCGCTTGCCTCAGGGCATGCCGTGAGGGGCGCGCGGCGCGCTATTCGGCGGGCAGGCTGAAAGCGGTGACGGCCACCTGCCCGGGAACGGCGGCGGACTCCGCCCACACCGGGCTGCCGATATGCCAGGTACGGCCGTCATAAGCCACGGACTCGATGCCGAGCAGGCCGGCGTTGGCCACGAACCACTGTGCAACGGACCAACCGTAGGCACCGTCGACGTCGGCCAGGTACAGGGGGCCGAGCACCGACCCGCCCAGCGGCCCGTAGATCTCTTCGACCGAGGCGGGGAACGCGGCGGCATCCGCGGAGGCGGCGGGGAGGTGGAGGGAGCAGGAGAGCGCCGCCGGTGTTTGGCCGGTGAGCGCTGAGGCAAAGGCCCGGGCGGGCCCCTCGTGCTTGGCGTAGGCCTGCGGGAAGGCGCTGCGCTGGACGGCCTGGGCCGCGTCCGTGATGGGCAGGTCCAGGTACCCCGGCACCTTTTCCAGTCCGTTGTAGAAGGCGTTGGCAGCGTACACGGGGTCCATTACCTGCGCTTCGCTGCCCCAGCCCTGCGTGGGGCGTTGCTGGAACAGCCCGCGCGAGTCCGGGCCGGCGTCGTCGCCGTAGTCCAGGTTGCGCAGGCCGGATTCCTGCAGGGCAGTGGCCAGCGCAATGGACACCGCGCGCGGCGGCAGGCCGCGGGCGACGGCGACACCGGAGATGATCGACGCGTTCCGTGCCTGTTCCAGGGTCAGCGAGTAGTCGGTACCGCCCACGGAGGCGATGCAGCGCTCGGCGATGACGGGCGTCTGCTTCTTGCCGGTGAGCGCCGAGACGGCAAAGAGCGAGACAAACGCTGCCACGCACAGCCCCAGCAGCAGGACCAGCAGCCGGAAGCTGCGGGTCTCATGCCGCTGGAGCCGTTGCATGGTGCTTCCCTGCTAGTTGGCGTGCAGGGCGGAATTCAGTTCCACCGTGCGGCCGTTGCGGGGCAGGGCCTGGACGGCACCGGAAACCGAATCGCGGCGGAAGAGCAGGTTGGGTACGCCGGAGAGCTCGGCGGCCTTCACCTGGCGCTGCCCCTCGCCGTCCAGGACCGTCACGCGGGTTCCTGCCGTGACATACAGCCCGGCCTCCACCACGCTGTCATCGCCGATGCTGATGCCGACGCCGGAATTGGCGCCGAGGAGCACACGCTCACCGAGGGTGATCTTTTCCTTGCCGCCGCCGGAAAGGGTGCCCATGATCGAGGCGCCGCCGCCGACGTCGGTGCCGTCACCCACCACGACGCCGGCCGAGATCCGGCCCTCGACCATGGACGTGCCGAGTGTCCCGGCGTTGAAGTTCACGAAGCCCTCGTGCATCACCGTGGTGCCTTCGGCCAGGTGCGCGCCCAGGCGGACGCGCCCTGCGTCGGCAATCCGCACGCCGGAGGGAAGGACGTAGTCGGTCATGCGGGGGAACTTATCCACCCCGAACACGGTCACCTGTCCGCGGCTGCGCAGCCGCAGCCGGACGGCGTCGAAGTCCGCCACCGCACACGGACCGTGGTTGGTCCAGACCACGTTGGGCAGGGCTGCGAAGATTCCGTCCAGATTGATGCTGTTCGGCCGGACGAGGCGGTGGGAGAGCAGGTGCAGGCGCAGGTAGGCGTCCGCGGTGCCGGCCGGGGCTGCGTCAAGGTCGATCCGGGTGTCCAGGACCTCGCCGTGCGTACCGCGGATACCGTCAGCCATGGCAGCGGCCGCGGCTTCGAGATCGCTTTGCAGGGTGGAATCCGGGGTGGCTCCATCCAGCACGGGGCGGGGGAACCACACGTCGAGCACGTCTCCGTTGGCCGTAACCGTGGCAAGGCCGAGTCCGGAGGCGGTGCGGGCCTCGGTGGGGGCTTCAGGGGGAGTGGGGGCAGTGCTTGAAGTCATGGGCCCCAGTCTACCGAGCGGTACTGTGGGAACGTGACTGAGACTGATGCGATTTCCCTGGACCTGACCGACGATGTGGCGCAGCTTACCGCGACCCTGATGGACATCGAAAGCGTTTCCGGCAACGAAAAGACGCTTGCGGACGCCGTCGAAACGGCGCTGCGGGCATATCCGCATCTGGAAGTCTCCCGGGACGGCGACTCCGTAGTAGCCCGAACCAACCTGGGCCGGCCCGAACGGGTGATCCTGGCCGGCCACCTGGACACCGTGCCGCTGCCCACTGTGCCCGGGTCGCGGGGCACCGTTCCTTCCTCCTGGGACGGCGAGGTCCTGTACGGCCGGGGCGCCACGGACATGAAAGGCGGCGTGGCGGTGCAGCTGGCGCTGGCCGCCTCGCTCACCAACCCCTCCCGCGACGTGACCTATGTGTTCTACGACCACGAGGAAGTGGAAGCCTCGCTCAGCGGGCTCGGACGGCTGGCGGTAAGCCACGCTGACTGGCTGAAGGCGGACTTCGCCATCCTGCTCGAACCCACCAACGGGACCGTGGAGGGCGGCTGCAACGGCACCATGCGCTTCCATGCCACCACCACCGGCCGCGCCGCCCATTCAGCCCGGGCCTGGATGGGGGAGAACGCCATCCATGCCGCCGCGGAAATCCTGGAACGCCTGCGCGACCACACGCCGGCCACCGTGTCCGTGGAGGGCCTGGACTACCGCGAATCGCTCAATGCCGTGCGCATCTGGGGCGGCACGGCCGGCAACGTTATCCCCGATGCTGCCACCGTCGAGATCAACTACCGTTTTGCCCCGGACAAGGGCATTGAGCAAGCCGAAGCCTACGTCCGTGACCTGCTGTCCGGCTTCGATGTGGTTCGCACCGACGCGGCTGCCGGCGCGCGGCCCGGCCTGGACCAGCCTGCCGCGGCGAGCTTTGTGGCCGTGGTCGGGGAGGAACCCAAGCCCAAGTACGGCTGGACCGACGTCGCACGCTTCAGCGAACTCGGTATCCCCGCGGTGAACTTCGGTCCCGGGGATGCCCTGCTGGCCCATACGGACAACGAGCACGTAGAGGCCGCCGCCATCCGGAACTGCCTGGCCGCGCTGCGCACCTGGCTGGCCTGAGCGGCCCGGGACGAATGCCCCGGGGCGAATCAACCGGGACGAATGGCCCGGGACAAACAAAGGGGAGGACAGGCACTGCCTGTCCTCCCCGTTGACGCCTTTTGATGCTTTTGCAGTGTTGCGTCCTGCTACCGGGCGGTAGCGGGGGCTTCGATGCCTTCGGGATCGATGGTGTCTTCGATCTTGAGCAGCTTGCCGGCACGGGCACCCAGCCGCCGGGAGAGGCGCTGGGCTGCGAATGTCAGCAGGAAATTCAACAGAATGAAGATGGCCGCGGTGATTATCAGGGCCGGCAGGATGTTGCCCTCGCCCGAGGCCAGGCGGCGCGCGTATTCGAGCAGCTCCGTGTAACCGATAAACGTGCCCAGCGCGGAGTCCTTGAGGATCACCACGAACTGGCTCAGCAGGGCCGGCAGCATGGCTACCAGTGCCTGCGGCATTTCAATGCTGCGCAGCGACTGTCCCGGCGTCAGCCCGATGGCCAGGCCGGCCTCGCGCTGCCCCTTCGGGAGGCCGAAGACGCCCGAGCGTACGAGTTCTGCAATCACGGACCCGTTGTAGAGGGTCAGGGCAATGACCACGGCCCAGAACGGAACCTGTGCCGGGTCCACGGAGGTGGACTTGGAGAGGAACTGGTAGAAGAACACCATCATCAGCAGCACGGGAACGGCGCGGAAGAACTCCACCACAATGCCGCAGATCCAGCTGATGGGCTTGAAGGCGGAGAGCCGGCCGATGCCGAACAGCAGGCCGAAGGCAATGGACGCCACCACGGCCACGGCGGCAGCCTTCAGGGTGGAGAGCAGACCGGGGAGCAGGTAGTACTGCCAGGTTCCCCATTCAAGGAACGGCGTCCACTTGGCCGCCTCGAACTGGCCCTTCTCGGCCAGGCCGGAAACCGCCAGCCAGAGCAGTGCCAGGACCAGCAGGACGCCGAGGACGTTGCCGATCATGATGTTCCGCCGGGCCTTGGGACCCGGGGTGTCGAACAGGACGTTTTGTGCGCTCATCGTGCCACCGCCAGTTTCTTCGAGGCCCAGGTGGTGAGCAGGCCGATGGGGATGACGATAATGACGTAACCGATGGCGAAGGTCAGGAAGATCTGCGTCATCAGGTTGGGGTAGAACTCAATCATTGTTTTCATCGTGCTGGAGGTTTCCACCGCTACGCCGGCCGTGGCGGCCACGGTGGTGTTCTTCACCAGGGCGATCAGCACGTTGCCCATCGGGGCAATGGCGCCGCGGAAAGCCTGCGGCATGATGATGATCCGTGCGGCCGGCAGGAAGCCCAAACCGATGGCCCGGGCAGCTTCGGCCTGTCCCAGCGGAACGGTGTTGACACCGCTGCGGATTGCCTCGCAGAAGAATGCCGCGTGGTAGATGGTCAGCGACAGCACGGCCAGGCGGAAGAAGTTGGTGGTGAAGTCAGAAGACAGGCTGACGTTCAGCTGCGACCACAGGGCAAGCGAACCGAACACCATGATGATGGTCAGCGGTGTGTTCCGGAAAATATTCACGTAGGCGGCACCGAACCACTGCAGGCTGGGGATCGGCGAGATCCGCATCAGCGCCAGGACGGTACCGAGAATCAGCGACCAGAGAGCCGCCCAGAACGCGAGCTGGATGTTGACCCAGAAAGCGCCGACGACGTCGTACTGCTCGAAGAGGGCAGTAAAACCCTCCATGTTTCACCTCTTTATGGTGGACGAAGCCCGGGCCGGGAGAGCAGGTAGCTCTCCCGGCCGCGGGGTGGAACGGAAGGTGCCGGAGCACCGGTGGTACAGGTTAGGCGCAGGCGTCCATTGCAGGCGGGTTCAGCTCTGCGTTGAAGGTGTAGTCAGCGCCCTCGGTGTTCTTCTTGATGGCTTCTTCCCAGGCGCCGTCCTCGATCATCTTGGTGATCGCTGCGTTAATGTCCTCGCACTTGACGATGCCGCCTTCCTTGGGCAGGCCGACGCCGTACTTCTCCTCGGAGAACGTGTTGCCGACAACCTTGAACTTGCCCTTGTTGGCATCCGTGGAGGCCAGGCCGGCAAGGATGATGTCATCGGTGGTGACGGCGTCAATGGAGCCGCCCTGCATGGCGGTCACGCACTCGGCGTAGCTCGGCTGCTCCAGCAGGTTCACGCCGGCAGCGTAGTTGTCCTTGATCTTCTGCGCCGAGGTGGAGCCGGTGACCGAGCACAGCGTCTTGCCATCCAGGTCCTCGGGGCCGGAAATGTCGCTGTCGGAGGGAACGAGCAGGTCCTGGCCGGCCACGAAGTACGGCCCGGCGAAGGCAACCTTTTCCTTGCGGGTGTCCGTGATGGAGTAGGTCGCAAAGATCATGTCCAGCTGGTCATTCTCGAGCATGTTCTCGCGCTGGGCGGAGGGGCTGGAGATGAACTCGATCCGGTCCTCGGGGTAGCCGAGCTCGTTGGCCACGTACTTGGCGACGTCGACGTCGAACCCGGTGTACGCGCTGCCGTCCTTGAAGCCAAGGCCCGGCTGGTCGAACTTGATGCCGATGCGGATCTTCTCTCCGGCACCTTCGGTGCTGCCGGATTCCGAGCCGGACTCGGAACCGCAGGCGGACAGGGTCAGTGCGGCCACTGCAGCGATTGCGGCTGCGGCCATACGGGTCTTGCGCATGTTTTCTCCTTGCATTGCGGTGCTCCGGTGGACGGGGCACCTAGCCTCATAAGGATTTCCCCCAACTGGTGAAACCCGGGTACTGCGGTTACTGCAGGTACTGCGGTGGACGAATCTAGTGCGAGAGGATCTTGCCGAGGAAGTCCTTGGCACGGTCGCTCTTCGGGTTGGTGAAGAACTCCTCGGGAGTGGCTTCTTCGACAATCTGTCCGTCGGCCATAAAGATGACCCGGTCTGCCGCCTTGCGGGCGAAGCCCATCTCGTGGGTGACCACAACCATGGTCATGCCCTCCTTGGCCAGCCCCACCATGGTGTCCAGGACCTCGTTGATCATTTCCGGGTCGAGGGCGGAGGTGGGCTCGTCGAAGAGCATTACCTTGGGTTTCATGGCGAGGGCGCGGGCAATGGCCACGCGCTGCTGCTGGCCGCCCGAGAGCTGGGCGGGCAGCTTGTTGGCCTGGTTGGCCACCCCGACGCGTTCGAGCAGCTCCATGGCCAGCTTCTTGGCCTCGGCCGGCTTGGACTTGCGGACCTTCACAGGCCCCAGCGCCACGTTGTCCACGATGGACTTGTGCGCAAAGAGGTTGAAGGACTGGAAGACCATCCCGACGTCGGCCCGGAGCTTCGCCAGGGCGCGGCCTTCGGCCGGCAGGACGGCGCCGTCGACGGTGATCTCGCCGTCGTCGATGGTCTCGAGGCGGTTGATCGCACGGCACAGGGTCGACTTGCCGGACCCGGAGGGGCCGATCACCACGACGACCTCGCCGCGGGCAATGTCGAGATTGATGTTCTGCAGGACGTGGAGGTCCCCGAAATGCTTGTTCACATTCTTCAGCGAAACAAGCGGTGCAGAGGTTTCAGGCGCGGACGTGCCTGGGGATGTGTCACTGGTCATAAGGAAAATCTAACCAGAGATTGTTGCCAGTATGTGTCGCGGCCCACCGCGGCAGGTAATCGTGACGTAAGAGCAACCAAATCCCGGCTTTCCCGCCGGAAGCGTCCGGCCTCGTTGCCAGCCGCGTCCAGACGGCTAGCCTAGAGGCATGCCTATCAGCGAAGACCCCCGTTCCACGTCCGCCGGCCGCCCGCGCAAGCGGGGCATGGTGGAACTGCGCAGGGGTGCCGCCCTGACCCCGCAGTCGGACCGTTTCCTGCTTGATTCCGCGGACACGGCCCACTTCACGCATACCGATCCGTGGCGGGTGCTGCGGATCCAGAGCGAGTTCGTGGAGGGCTTCGGGACGCTCTCGGAGCTGGGTCCGGCCGTGAGCGTTTTTGGTTCGGCACGCAGCGTTCCCGGTTCGCGCTACTACAAGCTGGGGGAGGAAGTGGGACGGCTGCTGGCGGAGGCCGGCCTGGCCGTGATCACCGGCGGCGGTCCCGGCTCCATGGAAGCGGCTAACAAGGGAGCAGTGGGAGCCGACGGATTGTCCGTGGGGCTGGGCATTGAGCTGCCGTTCGAAACGGGCCTGAATGAATGGGTGGACCTGGGGGTCAACTTCCGGTACTTCTTTGTCCGCAAGACCATGTTCGTCAAATATGCCCAGGGGTTCATTGTGCTGCCCGGCGGATTCGGGACACTGGACGAGCTGTTCGAGGCCATGACCCTGGTCCAAACCCAGAAAGTCACCTCCTTCCCGATTGTGCTGATCGGCTCGGAGTTCTGGAACCCGCTGCTGGACTGGATCCGCCACACACTGCTGGCCGAAGGCATGGTGTCCGAACCGGACCTCAAACTCCTGCACGTGGTGGATGATCCCGCCGAAGCGGTCCGGCTGATGATCGCCGACACTGCGGGGCACATTTCGCCCTGACGACGTGCGGCCGAAGCGATCTGGCACCATGGTCCTGTGACACTCCTCCTCGTATTCCTGGCCATCGCCGTCCTGGGCCTGACGATCGCCCTCGGTGTCGGCCGGCTGCGTCCGGACAGCACCCCCGGGCGTGCCCGGGACGCGGTGCAGGGCCTGCCGGAACCGGACCCCCGGTTGCCGCCGGTGCTGCTGCCCGAGTATCCCGCTGCCGCAGACGTAGGCCGGCTCCGGCTCTCCGTGGCCCCGCGTGGCTACCGGATGGACCAGGTGGACGCGGTCCTGGAACGGCTCGCCGATGCCCTGGCGGAGCGGGACGCCAGGATCAGCGAACTCGAAGCCGGCGGCGTACCGAAGGCCACGGACGGGGACGGGGCGTGAGTGCGGTTCCCGGTACCGACGGCCGCCCCCGCTGCGGCTGGGCCCTGGCAAGCGGGGACTACCAGCACTACCACGACACCGAGTGGGGCCGGCCCGTGCAGGGCGAGGCCGCGCTCTTTGAACGGCTGAGCCTTGAAGCCTTCCAGTCCGGGCTGAGCTGGATCACCATCCTGCGCAAGCGGGAAGCATTCCGGGCCGCCTTTGCCGGGTTTGACCCGGTACGGGTGGCCGGGTTCGGCGACGCCGACCGGGCACGCCTGCTTATGGACGCCGGCATTGTGCGCAACGGGGCGAAAATTGATGCGGTGATCAGCAATGCGCGCGCGCTGCTGGCGCTGGAAGACGGCGAAACCCTCGGCGGGCTGCTGGAACGCTACCGGGCGCCTGCCGACCGGCCCGCCCCGCAGACACTTGCCGACGTACCGGCAACCACGCCGGAATCCACGGCGCTGGCGAAGGACCTGAAGAAGCGGGGTTTCCGCTTTGTCGGACCCACCACGGCGTATGCCATGCTGCAGGCCACCGGGTACGTCAACGACCACCTCGCCGGCTGCTGGGTGCGCAATGGCTGAAGAAGCTCCGACTACCTCCGCTGTCCCCGCCGGCGACGGCGCCGCACCCTCCGCCGCAGCCCGCCTGGGAAGGCGGGCAACCGCTGCCATGGCCTGCTGGCCCTGGTATGTCCAGGTCCTGGCACTGTGGGCCGCCGCCCGGCTGTTCTCGGTTGCCGTGCTGGCCGGGGCGGCGCGGTTCCAACCGGCCGGACCCTGGGGCGGGCCATCGCCGTCGTACTGGCAGTTCATCAACATCTGGGATGCCCAGTGGTATTCGCGGATCTACGCGGACGGGTATCCCTCCACAGTGCCCCGGGACGCAGCCGGAAATGCGCTGGAGAACGAGTGGGCGTTCTATGCCCTGTTCCCGCTCCTGATCCGGGGCCTGAACGCGGTGACCGGACTGGGCTGGGACGTCCTGGCCCCGGCGGTTGCCACCGTGGCCGGCTTTGCCGCTGCAGTGGTCATTTACCGGTTGTTCCGGCTGAAGGCACCGCACGGGACCGCGTTGTGGGGTGTGGCGTTCGTAGCCGTTTTCCCGGTGTCCCCGATCCTGCAGGTGCCCTACGCGGAAGCGCTGAACCTGCTGCTGCTGGCGGGGTCGCTGTACCTGCTCCTGGCCGGACGGTACCTCACCGCCATCCCGGTGGTGGCCCTGATGTGCCTGTCCCGGCCGGTAGGCGTTCCGTTCGCGCTCGCCGTCGGGCTGGTGTTCGCCGTCCGGTTCCTGCGCCGCCGTCGCACCCCGTTCCCGGCCGGGCAGGCCTGGCGGCTGGCCGCCCTGACCGGCGCGGCCGGAGTGTCCGCGCTGGCCTGGCCGGTGATCGCCTGGCTTTCCACCGGTGACCTGCGGGCTTACACGGACACGGAAAGCGCCTGGCGGTACGGGGACCTGGTCCCGTTCAAACCGTGGCTGACCATGGCCGGACACCTGTTCGGGCCGGTCTTCGGGCCCGTGCTGCTGGTGGCTGTGCTGCTCGCGGCCGTGCTTTACCTGACCTCGCCGTCCGTTCGCAGGCTGGGGCTGGAACTGCAGCTGTGGTGCGCGAGCTACCTGCTGTACCTGCTGGTGTTTCTGAATCCGCAGACCAGCACGTTCCGGCTGCTGCTGCCGCTGTTCCCACTGGCACTGTCCACGGCCTGGCTCAGCCGCTCGCGTGCCTACCGGGGCACCGTCGCAGCGGCGTTCGCCCTGCTGCAGATTGTGTGGGTGGTCTGGCTGTGGCGCTGGACGGAGCTGCCCGGCGGAGGCGACTATCCGCCCTGAGTTGTGGCGCGCAACACACGAAATTTCGTTTGCCCGGTACTTGTACGGAATAATGACAGCAATTGCCGGGGGGATATTTTACTTTCGTCGGCAGCGGATTACAGGTGATCCGGGAAAACCGGCGCACTGTGAAAGGGGAAATCTGAGATGGCTGCGATGAAACCGCGAACGGGCGATGGGCCCATGGAGGTTACAAAGGAGGGGCGCAGCCTCATTTTGCGAGTACCGATCGACGGCGGCGGGCGCCTGGTGGTTGAGCTCAACGCAGAAGAGGCCGGCAAGCTGAAGGAATGCCTTCTGGGCGTGACGGGCTAGCCTTAAACCATGCAGCTGCCTCCGAAGCCCTCGTCCAAGTCCGGCCCGGTGCCGGCCGCCGCCTTCGCCACCGCAACGCTGCCGGGAGTCACTGCCCTGGCCGCACTGAACCACCGCACCGGCAAGGCGGAAACCGGCAGCGGACTGGAACCGGAGACGGACGAGGGCGTGGACGTCCTGGCCGTGGCCATGGCCCCGGCACCGGCCTCCGGCCGGGAGGATGCCGAGGAGGCAGCGCATCCGGTTCCGCAGCCCCGGCGCGGGGCAGCGGAAGCTGCCGTCCGCTACGGCGCGGACATTGCCGCACGGGCGCGCAGCGCCAAGGTCACCGGCCGGGCCGGGGAACTCCTGGTGATCGAACCGCCCCGCGGTGCCGCGGACCTGCCCGGCAAGCTGATCTTCACGGGGATCGGCGACGAATCTCCTGCGGCCCTGCGCCGGGCCGGCGCAGCACTTGCCCGTGCCACCATGGGCGCAAACAAAATCCGCAGCAGCGTGGTGGACGGGCTTGGCCCGGCCGCCCAGGCAGCGTTCATTGAGGGCTTCCTGCTGGGCGGGTACCGCCCGCCGCGTGCCGGAATCACGGACGCTCCGGCTCCGATGGCCGCCCATCTTGAGCTGACGGGCCTCGACGACGGCGCCGCCCGCCGGGCCCTGGCCGGTGCACGGGCGGTATGGCTGGCCCGGGACCTGACCAACACGCCTGCCGATACGGCAACCCCCGACTGGATAGCCGCACAGGCACGTTCGGTGGCCGGAAGCAGCGGACTGCAGGTCCGGGTCCGGAGCGAGGCGGAACTGCGCGCCGAAGGTTTCGGCGGCCTGCTCGCCGTAGGCTCCGGCTCTGAGCATCCGCCGCGTCTGGTGGAGGTTTCCTACGTTCCGTCGGGGGACGGGAACGCGGAGCACGTGGTCCTGGTGGGCAAGGGGATCACCTTCGACTCGGGCGGCATTTCGCTCAAGCCGCGGGACGCCATGATGACCATGAAGACGGACATGGCCGGAGCAGCCGCAGTCCTCGCAGTGGCGCAGGCCGCCGCGGAGCTGGAACTGCCGGTTCGGGTGACCGCGGTGCTGGCTCTGGCGGAAAACGCCATCGGTGCCGCGTCCTACCGGCCTGCCGACGTGGTCACGACCTATAACGGCACCACCGTGGAGGTGGGCAACACCGACGCCGAGGGGCGGATGGTGCTGGCCGACGCCCTGGCCTACGCGGCCGCGGAACTGTCCCCGGATGTCCTGATCGACGTCGCTACACTCACCGGGGCCGCCGCCCTGGGACTGGGCCTGAACCACGCCGCGCTGTTCGGCAATGCCCCAGGCGTCCTCGCCGCACTGGAAACGGCCGGACAGGATTCCGGCGACGCCGTCTGGCAGATGCCGCTGGTGGCCGAATACGCGGACATCCTGTCCTCCGACGTCGCTGATGTTGCCCACATAGCCCCGGTGAAGGCCAAGTTTGGTGCCGGGGCGATTGTTGCCGCGCTCTTCCTGGAGAAATTCACGCACGGCGTCCCGTGGGCACATGTTGATATTGCCGGCCCCGCACGTACGGGGAAGGACAGCAGGGAACTGGTCAAGGGGGCTACCGGTTTCGGGGTGCGCCTGCTGCTGGC
Organism: Arthrobacter sp. Y3224198; assembly: GCF_059090025.1. Classification (NCBI taxonomy): domain Bacteria; kingdom Bacillati; phylum Actinomycetota; class Actinomycetes; order Micrococcales; family Micrococcaceae; genus Arthrobacter; species Arthrobacter sp. Y3224198. The sequence continues at coordinate 10,763 of NZ_JBNHFG010000007.1, read as the reverse complement.
TTACCTTGACGGCAGGAACTCCGCCGTCCGCTGAGCCGCGGGGCCTGCGGAACTGCCGCCCGCTGGCCCTGGGCCTGCGGCCTGGCTAGGCCGTCTTGACGGCCAGGAGCAGGCCGTCACCGGTGGGCAGGAGCGCCGAGGCCAGCTCCTCGTTTTCCCGGATGGCCTTGCCGACTTTGCGCATGGTGTTGGTGGTTGCCTCGCGGACGGCGGGATCGGCTACTTTTCCGTGGTCCAGGGCGTCATTGACTACCAACAGACCTCCGCGCTTGAGCAGGCGTACCGCCTGTGTGACGTAAAGCGGGAAAGAGGGCTTGTCGGCGTCGATGAAGACCATGTCGTATGCGGCGTCCGTGAGCCGGGGCAGTACCGCAGCGGCCCGGCCTGAGATGGTGCGGGTGCGGTTGCCCGGGATGCCCGCCTCCGCATAAGCTTCCCGCGCTGCACGCAGGTGGTCCACATCGGAATCAATGGTGGTGAGCACCGCGTTCCGGCCAAGGCCGCGCAGCAGGCAGACACCGGAAACTCCCGCACCGGTGCCCACTTCCACTACCGTGGTGGCCTTGCTGGCCGCGGCCAGCACCGTGAGGGCGGCACCGACGCCGCTGGATACGGCACTGACACCAAGCTCGTAGGACCGTTCGCGCGCCCGGAGCAGCACCTCATCCTCGGTAGGCAGAGCCTCCGTGTAGGACCAACTGGTCTGCTTGTCGGCGCGCATGGTGTCACTTTCGGTACGGAGGGGCTTGTGCTTCCACAAGCTTAAGGCCAAGCCGGACGGAACCGCGTATACGCGCCGGAGCGCCTTGTGCCGGAACTAAAGGCGTGCTAACAGACAACTCCCAGATTGATGCGGAAACATGGGTAATTGGCGGGTTTTTCAGGTTCGGCGGAGCAGATTGCAGAGCAGGTGGCAGAGCAGATGGAAGGGAGGAAGACTATGGCAGCGACGCCGGATGCGGCTGCGGCAGACATGGCTGCGGACTGGGTGCGCCCCACATGGGAGGAAGTGGTGGAAGCGCACTCGGCGAAAGTGTACCGGCTGGCCTATCGGCTCACCGGCAACAGGCAGGATGCCGAGGACCTGACGCAGGAAGTGTTTGTCCGGGTCTTCCGATCCCTTGCGAATTTCCAGCCGGGCACGCTGGACGGCTGGCTTCACCGGATCACCACCAACCTTTTCCTGGACCAGGCCCGACGCCGGAGCCGGATCCGCTTTGACGGGATGACCGAGGAAACCCAGAGCCGCCTGCCCAGCAACGGTCCCGGCCCGGAACGCAGCTTCGAATTCAACAACCTGGACGTGGACATTGCCCGCGCGCTGGAGGAACTTCCCCCGGATTTCCGAGCCGCCGTGGTGCTCTGTGACCTTGAGGGCCTGTCCTACGACGAGGTGGCCCGGGTGCTGGACGTGAAGCTTGGCACGGTCCGTTCCCGGATCCACCGCGGCCGCGCGATGCTCAAAGAGAAGCTGGCCCACCGGGACCCTCAACAGCGTCAGGTGTCCCGCCCGCGGCTGAAACTGCCCCGAGTTGCCGGAGCTAACTGAACGGTGCGGCATCCCAGAAGATATCTGCGGGACTACGTAGACGCCGAAATGACCCCGGAGCGGCGGCGGGCCGTGGAGGCGCATCTGTCCCGTTGCGCCTCCTGCCGTGCTGCCGTTGCCGAGGAGCGCCGGCTGCGCAGCCGCCTGCGTGCGCTGCGCGTCCCTCCGGCGGAACCGCAACTCTCGCACCGGATAGCAACGGCCTCAGCTGGCCGGGCGCCCGAAATACAGGACCCGCGCGGGACAGCTTCCCCCGACCGTCACATCCTTGCGGCGGGTGCGGCACTGGCCGCAGTGGCGGTGGTGCTGCTGGGCGGTGCCTACGCTGCCGGTGCCCTCCTGGAGGTCCCGCCCGACACGGGCGCACGGACCACCATGGCTGCCGCCTGGCAGGAAGTATCCGGTTACCGTCCGGTTGTCCTGGGACCGGACCAGTTGGCTTCGCTGCGGGACCGCGGCTGGTCCTGCCCCGAACTGGCGGACCTGGGGCTGGAGTTGGACTCCGCACGGGCCCTGCAGGTGCAGGGCCAACCGGCGGTGGAAATGGTCTTCACCGGAGAGGGGGAGCAGATCCGGCTCATAGAGCAGCACCCCATGCCGGGTCACGACCAGCAGCCGGTGGTTAACGCCTTCACCGGGCGTCCGGTCGCGGCCGACGGATTTACGGCATTGGGATCGGATGAGGGGCCGGCCGTCTTCGGTTCCGATGAGCACCCGGGACAGCGGGTGCTGGCCGCCGGAGACGTCACCTACACCTTCGATTCGAGCCTGCCGGTCAAGTCGCTGCCGGACGCCGTGGAGGAACTGTTCCTGCTGGAATCGGCACGTCTGGCCCGGCCGGACGCCGACGCCGAGCCGGTGGAACGCCTTGTCCACGGACTGGCCGTGTTCGCCCGCAACGGCTGGAGCCTGTGACATGCCCGCAAGTGGCTCCCCGCTCCCGGGAAAAGGTAGTCTTCAAGAGTGGTAGGAATCAACGGTTACGAGTTCATTATCCTGGCGATCCTCGCCGTCGTGATACTGGGCCCCGAACGCCTGCCCGAATACGCCTCGCAACTGGCCCGGCTGGTTCGGGAAGTGCGGCGGATGGCCAGCGGAGCACGCGAACAGCTGCGTGAAGAAGTGGGCCCGGAAATCGACGAAGTGGACTGGCGGAAGCTGGATCCACGGCAGTACGACCCCCGGCGCATCATTAAGGAAGCGCTGCTGGACGATTTCGAGGATGCGGCGTCGGCTGCGAAGGGTGCGCCCGCATCCCCGCGTACCGGAACAGCCCCCGCTCCGGCCCCCTCGCCGGGCTCAGGTGCGGCCGCCCCGGCCCAGGCGGCTCCTGCCGCTTCCCGGCCGCCCGCAGTGAAGCCCCTCGAACGGCTGGCCGCCGGCGAACCGGCGCCCTTCGACATCGAAGCCACCTAGTTTCCCGTAACCGGCTTCCCCTGACCGGCGGACGGCGCGGTGAGCCCGGCTAGACCGGGCTGACCCCCAGGTTCCGTCCTGCCAGTCCGCGCGGCCGGCGCGCCAGTTCACGGGCAATGCGGCGCAGCTCCTGTGCCGCCGAGCCGTCAGCCTCAGCACTGTCGACCTCAGTGCCGTCAGCCGCAATGCCGGCTGCATCAAGAACCACCGGCAGGCCGCCGTCGCCGCCCTCCCGCAGGGCAACGTCCAGCGGGATGCTGCCGAGCAGCGGCACCGGGTAGCCGAGGGCATCGCCGAGCCGCCCGGACACCGTGGTTCCGCCGCCCGAGCCGAACACCTCAAGGCGTTCCCCGCCGGGCAGGGCCAGCCAGGACATGTTCTCGATCACCCCGGCCACCTTCTGCCCGGTCTGCTTGGCTACGCTGCCGGCCCGCTCGGCCACGTCCGCGGCCGCGGACTGCGGGGTGGTCACCAGCAGGATCTCGGAACCGGGCAGAAGCTGGCCGACGGAAATGGCAATGTCGCCCGTCCCCGGGGGAAGGTCCAGGAACAGGACATCCAGGTCCCCGAAGTACACATCGGTGAGGAACTGCTCCAGCGCGCGGTGAAGCATGGGGCCGCGCCAGGCCACGGGTTGGTTGCCGTCAACGAACATCCCGATGGAGATGGTCTTGATGCCGTAGGCCACCGGGGGCAGGATCATTTCATCCACCCGGGTCGGCGGCTGGGTGATACCGAGCAGGCCGGGCACCGAGAAGCCGTGCACGTCGGCGTCGACAATGCCTACCCGCAGTCCCTGCGCGGCCATGGCAGCGGCAAGGTTGACCGTGACACTGGACTTGCCGACACCGCCCTTTCCACTGGCCACGGCATAGACGCGGGTCAGTGAATCGGGGCGGTTGAAGGGAATGGTCCGCACCGGATCGCCGCCCCGCAGCCGGTCCTTGAGGGCATTGCGCTGCTCCGGGGTCATCACGTCCAGGCTGACACCCACGCCGGTGACACCGGGCACCGCGGCCAGTGCGCGTTCGACGTCGCTGGTAATGGTGCCGCGGAGCGGGCAGCCGGCAATGGTCAGCAGCACCTCGACGCTGACCTGCCCGGAGGGGTCCACCGTGACGTCCTTGAGCATGCCGAGTTCGGTGATCGGGCGGCGCAGTTCCGGGTCCTGGACGGTGTCGAGGGCGCGGAGCACCTGGGCTTCCAACGCGGAAGCTGGTTCGGAAACGGCCACGGCCTAGCGTTCCCTTCCACCGGGATTGAGTTTGGGCATGGTGTCGGCGTTCTCCGGGGACCGGCGCCGCCGCCGGGGAGTCCCGCCGTCCTCGTCATTGGCTTCGAGGAGTTCTTCCAGCAGCCCGCGGATTTCGGAGCGGACGTAGTCGCGGGTGGCAACCTCGCGCAGGGCGATGCGCAGCTCGGCGATCTCCCGGGTCAGGTATTCGGTGTCCATCAGGTTGCGCTCAGCGCGTTCGCGGTCCTGCCGGACGGAGACGCGGTCCCGGTCATCCTGGCGGTTCTGCGCCAGCAGCAGCAGCGGAGCGGCGTAGGAGGCCTGGAGCGAGAGCATCAGGGTCAGCACGGTGAAGCCCAGCGCGGCGCTGTCGAAGCGGGCCGATTCCGGGCCCCACGTATTCCAGATCAGCCAGACAGCGCAGAACACCGTCATGTAGACCAGGAACTGGGGGGTGCCCATAAAGCGGGCGAAATTCTCCGTGGCATGCCCGAAGGCATCCGGGTTGGGGGAGAGCCGCGGCATCCATCGGGTCCGTGCAGTGCGGGGAGTGTCGAGGCCGCTGGTAGTTGACTTAATCTTTTCAGCCATTTGTCCTTCCCTGCTGCGTTATCGGGCCGGTTTCGATCCTCCAGTCATCCGGCAGGAGGTGGTCCAGCACGTCGTCCACTGTCACCGCCCCTACCAGGCGACCGGCGTCGTTGATAACCGGCAGCGAGTTCAAGTTGTAGGTTGCCAGCATCCGCGAGACTTCGCTGATGGTGGCATAGTCACGGACCGGCTCCAGGTCCGTGTCGAGGATGTTGCCCAGCGCCTCCGGCGGTGCCGACCGCAGCAGCGCCTGGATGTGGACCACGCCGAGGTACTTACCCGTGGGGGTTTCCAGCGGAGGCCGGCAGACATAAATCGAGGAAGCAAGGGCCGGGGTGAGTTCTTCGCGCCGCACGTGCGCCAGGGCTTCAGCCACCGTGGCCTCCGGCGGCAGGATGACGGGCACCGGAGTCATCAGCGACCCGGCGGTGTCCTCTTCATAGTTCAGCAGGCGGCGCACGTCGCGGGCATCCTCGGGCTCCATAAGCTGCAGGAGCTCTTCCTTCTGGTCCTCGGGCAGCTCGTTGAGCAGGTCGGCTGCGTCGTCCGGGTCCATCTCCTCCAGCACGTCGGCCGCACGTTCCACATCCAGGGACTGCAGGATCTCCACCTGGTCGTCGTCGGGCAGCTCCTGCAGCACGTCCGCGAGGCGTTCGTCCTGCAGCTCGCTGGCGACCTCGATACGGCGCTTGCCGCTCATCTCGTGCAGCGCATCCGCGAAGTCGGCGGCTTTGAGGTCATCATTCTGCGCCACGAAGGACGTGGCGGCCTGCGGGCCGGAAGTGTCCCAGTGGATGATGTCCTTCCAGTCCACAATCATCTGCTCGCCGCGCCGGCGCAGCGGACGCAGGCGGGACTCGTGGCCGCCGCGGCGTACAAACAGGTTGGAGACGTGCCAGTCACCGGCGCGGTTCTGCTCAATGGCTATGTCTTCGATGGTGGCTTCGCCGCTGCCGTCCCGCAGCTTCACCCGCCGGTCGAAGAGTTCGCCGACCACCAGCATCTCGGCGCCGCGCTGTTCGAACCGGCGCAGGTTGACCAGTCCGGTGCAGATGATCTGGCTCGGATCCATCGAGGTGATACGGGTGAGCGGCACAAAAACGCGTTTCTTGCCGGGCACCTCCACCACAATGCCCACCGCCTGGGGCGGCCGTCCCGGTCCGCGGTCGAGCACCACGGCATCGCGCAGCCGGCCGAGCCTGTCCCCGAGCGGGTCGAAGACGTCAAGGCCGAGCAGGCGCGCAATAAAGACACGGGTAGGATTTGTGCTCACCTTATAAGGCTACTTTGCGCCCGCGGCTAACGACGTATTAAGAGGTACGACGGCGCTGGCCGTTCACTGCGAGCGATACCTCCCCCGTGCGGACGCCGGATAAGCGAGAATGGAGCAATGTCGAACCTATTTGGTGCCACACCTCCGCGTGACGCAGCCCGCAGCCTGCCCAAAGGCGAAACGGTGGGACGCTACACGGCCTACCTGGATGCGCAGAAGGCGGTTGACTATCTCGCGGACAGCAAGTTCCCCGTCCAGCTTGTCTCGATTGTGGGAAACGAGCTGAAGTCCGTGGAACGGGTCACCGGCCGGCTGACTTACCCGCGGGTGGCCCTGTCCAGCGCCGCCACGGGTGCGTGGTTCGGCCTCTTCGTGGGCCTGGCGCTGATGCTGTTCGGCGGCAGCGGTGCCGGGATCTCACTGATTCCGTCCATGGCGCTCGGCGCCGTGTTCTGGGTGCTCTTCGGGGTGCTGGCGTACGCACTGCAGCGCGGACGCCGGGACTTCACCTCCACCAGCCAGGTCATTGCCACCAGCTACGACGTCATTGTGGCTCCCGAGGCCGCCAACGAGGCCCGGCGGTTGCTGCACCAGCTGCCCATGGTGGGCCAGGCCGGGCATCCGCAGGCTCCCGGTAATCCCCAGCAGGGCGGAGTTCCGCCGTTCGGCCCGCCGGCAGGCGGACAGTCGCCGGAGCGTCCTTCCGGCTGGGCCAACCCCTACGGGCGGCCGGGCCCCGACAGTGCTCCGGCAGAGCCGAATCAGCCCGCTTCCGCCGGGCAGGAGAAGCCCGTGGCACCCGGCACCACGCGGCGCGGCCAGTTCCCCGACCTCCCGGACGGCCGGCCGCAGTACGGCATCCGCCGCTCCGCCGGACCCGCGTCCGCGCAGAACCCCGGGCGGCATTCCGGCCCGGACGCCGGCCAGGCGCCCAGCCTGGAGAAGGCGCCCGAGGGCAGCTCGGCCCCGCAGCCGGGGTCCCCGGAGTCCCGGGACGAACAGCCCCGGCAGTAGCCCGGGAACGGGCATCCGCCCGGTACGTAAAAGGCCCGCATCTTCGGATGCGGGCCTTTTACGTTTCCTGCGTCTGTGCTGTCCGGCGGGACTACTCCGCGGCGTAGATGCCGGCCATCCAGTCCTCGACGTCCCCGGGGTTGCGCGGCAGCGCGCTGCTGAGGTTCACGGGACCGTCGGCGGTGATGAGGATGTCATCCTCGATCCGGACACCGATGCCGCGGTATTCCTCGGGCACCGACAGGTCCGTGTCCTTGAAGTAGAGGCCGGGCTCAATGGTGAAGACCATGCCTTCGGTGATCGTTCCGTCCAGGTACAGCTCGGCGCGTGCCTGGGCGCAGTCGTGCACGTCCATGCCCAGATGGTGGCTGACGCCGTGCGGCATCCAGCGGCGGTGCTGCTGGCCCTCGGGGGAGAGTGCTTCCTCCAGCGGCACCGGCAGCAGGCCCCAGGCATCCAGGCGTTCGGCCAGGACCTTCACGGATGCGGCGTGTACGTCGCGGAACTTCGCGCCCGGCTTTGCCGCAGCGAAACCGGCGTCGGCGGCGTCAAGCACGGCCTGGTAGACCTTGCGCTGCACCTCGGAGTACGTGCCGTTCACCGGCAGGGTACGGGTGACGTCTGCGGTGTACAGGCTGTCGGCCTCCACGCCGCCGTCCAGCAGGAGCAGGTCGCCGGCGTTGACCGCGCCGTTGTTGCGGATCCAGTGCAGCACGGTGGCATTGTTGCCGGAGGCTGCAATGGTGTCGTAGCCCAGGTCGTTGCCTTCTTCGCGGGCGCGGGCAAAGAACGCACCTTCAACCACGCGTTCGCCGCGCGGGTGCGAGATGGCACGCGGCAGCGCCTTGACCACCTCGGTGAAGCCGTTGACCGTGGCGGCAACGGCTGCCTTCATCTGCTCGATTTCCCACTCGTCCTTGATCAGGCGCAGTTCGGAGAGGGCTTCCGTGAGCTCGCCGTCCAGGGCATCCAGGGCGCTGAGGTCGGCGTTCTCCGGGTCCAGGGCGGTGTTGTAGCGGACGGTGTCCACCAGGGCGTCGACCATTTCGTCCACGCCGCGCAGCAGCCGTACGGAGATGCCGCCGAACTGCGGATCGCCGACGTTGTTGGTGATGGCGGTTTCGGCTTCATCCAGGTGCCGGGTGGGCAGGTCCAGCAGGGCGTTGACTTCTGCCAGGCCCAGCCGGTCACCGATCCAGAAGGAGCCGTAGCGGGCGTTGGAGTAGAACTCGTCGCTGTCCGTGCCGGCCAGCGGGCGGAAGTACAGGACGGCAGTGTGGTTGCCGCCGTCGTCGCCGCTGCCGGATTCGACGGGCTCCATCACCAGGACGGCGTCGGGCTCGCGGTCCAGGCCCAGGCCGGTCATGTGGGCGAAGCCGGAGTGGGCGCGGAAACGGTAGTCGGTGTCGTTGGAGCGGACCTTCAGCGGCCCGGCCGGGATCACCAGGCGTTCGCCCGGGAACCGTTCCGAAAGCGCGCGGCGGCGGCGGGCCGCGAAGGCGGCAACGGCGTCGCGCTCCGGGAGGTCACCGGATTCCGCCGCCCAGCCGGAAGACATGAACTTCTTGAACGCCTCCGAGGACGGGCGCTGGGACCGGTTGTTGACCCGGTCCTCCAGCGGCTGCCCTTCGGAGGGCTCGGGCAGGACGGGCTCTGTCATTGTCTTCTCGGGGAAGGAGTTAGCGTCTGTAGTCACCCCTCCATGCTCTCACTGCCCCCCGGGCCGGCAAAACACCCTGCAGTACCGGTCCCGCGGGTGTGCACGGGCGGATGCCCGCCAGGGCGTAGATTGTAAGCGTGAGAATCGACCTGCACACCCACTCGAGTGTGTCCGACGGCACCGAAGAGCCGGCCGGCGTGGTCGCCGCGGCCGCCCGCGAACGGCTGGATGCCATCGCGTTGACCGACCACGATACGACGGCGGGGTGGGACCCCGCGGCGGCGGCCGCCCGCCGGCTGGGCATCACGCTGGTGCCGGGCATGGAGGTTTCCTGCCGCAGCGCCGACGGGATCAGCGTCCATGTGCTCTCCTACCTGCACGACCCGGCGCATCCGGGCCTGCTGGAGGAAATAGGCCGCTCCCGTGCTGCCCGGGTCTCGCGGGCGGAACTGATGGTGCAGCGCCTGGCCGAGGATTTCCCTATCGACTGGGACGCCGTACAGGAGCAGGTGGCACCCGGGGCAACCATTGGCCGGCCGCACATTGCGGATGCCCTGGTGGCCGCCGGGGTGGTGCCGAACCGGTCGGCGGCATTCAGCGGCATCCTCACGGCACGGTCCCCGTACTTCGTGGCGCACTACGCCCCGGACCCGGCACGGGCCGTGGAACTGGTCCGCCAGGCCGGGGGCGTACCCGTGTTCGCACACCCGGTGGCATCCTCCCGCGGCCGGGTGGTGGGGGAGGAGACCTTCCACGAGATGATCGACGCCGGCCTGCAGGGCGTGGAGGTGGACCACCGGGACAACCCCGCCGAGGGCCGGGACTGGCTGCGGCGGTTCGCGAAGGAAAACTCGCTCCTGGTCACCGGCTCCAGCGACTATCACGGCACCGGCAAGCCGAACCGTCTGGCGGAAAACACCACTGACCCGGCCGTCCTGGCCCGGATTGCCGAACTGGCAACCGGCACCGGCGTGGTGGGAGACCTGCCGGGCTAGGAACCCGGGCAGACCCGCGCTACGTGCCGGCGGCCGGAAGCGGCTCGCCGGTTTCGGCCGAAACCACGGCGGCAGCGGTGCCGAGCCGGCGGGCCATTACCTCGATGGCCTGCGGATTGGCATCCACACACACGAATTTGCGTCCGAGCTTGGCCGCCACGGCACCCAGCGTGCCGGAGCCGGCGAAGAAGTCCAGCACCCAGTCGCCTTCGCGGCTGCTGGCAGCCACAGCACGGCGCAGCAGGCCTTCGGGCTTTTGCGTGGGGTATCCCGTTTTTTCCCGCCCGGTGGGGGAGACAATGGTGTGCCACCAGACGTCGGTGGGCAGCTTGCCCAGCGCCACCTTTTCGGGCGTCACGAGCCCCGGTGCCATGTACGGTTCGCGGTCCACCTCGGCGTTGTCGAAGTGGTAGGAGTCCGGGTTTTTCACATAGACCAGGATGTTGTCGTGCTTCGCCGGCCAGCGGTTCTTGGCCCGGCCGCCGTAGTCGTAGGCCCAGATTATCTCGTTCAGGAAGCAGTCCCGGCCAAAGAGGGCGTCGAGCATCACCTTCGCGTAGTGCACCTCGCGGTAGTCCAGGTGCACGTAGAGCGTGCCGTCGTCGGCCAGCAGCCGCCAGGCCTGCGCGAGCCGCGGCTCCAGGAAGGCCCAGTAGTCCTCGAACGCGTCGTCGTAGCTGGAAAGCAGCCCCTTGACCGTGTTGTAGCTGCGGCCCTTGAAACCGATCCGGTCGCCGCTGCCGTCGGTGCTGCGGACCATGGTGGTCTGCTGGCGTCGCTGGGCCCGCCCCGTGTTAAAGGGCGGGTCCACGTAAATCATGGTGAAGGAGCCGTCCGGCAGGGTCGGGAGGAACTCCGCGTTGTCCGCGTGTACCACCAGCGACCCGCCGTCCGGCGTCCACAAAGGAGTTGCCATAGCCGTCGCGCGGCGTCGCTACTCGGCGGCCGGGCTGGTCTTGCCGACTACCTCGCCGTTGCGGCGGCGGGTGCGGCTGCGGCGGGGGCGCCCCGTACCGTCAGCTGCGGGTGCC